>NZ_JAZGQA010000229.1:0-6320 GCF_048593855.1 Yersinia sp. 2542 StPb PI | reverse complement strand
CTTTCTATTATATCAATGGTATTCGTTCCTCCCAGTGAGCAACTGGCAACTGGCAACTGGCCACCCAGTAGCGGCCAGTCAGCTACTTTCTAGAATATCGGCATAGGGATATCTCACGTTTATTACGGAATCAATTTTTTGTTCGCGACTCTTCAAACAACCGTTTTAGGAATTCTTTCTTCATAGTAGAACAACTGAATACTTGCTTGATTGCCGGGTCGTAAGCATAAATCGTGCATCCAGCGGGATAACCACTAATACCAAATAGTTTAGTTCCCTTTATCCATCAGCATTGGGTCTTCGCCTTTACGAACGTTAACACAATTGGTGTGGGCTCTGAATGATATATGAACAGATAGGGAGGCACTTTCGATATGTGTTTGTCCACACCTCAGCATGGCACCGCCCCCCGTCTTTAAGGATAGCGTTACGTCGACCCGTTGAGTTCACAGCACGGAGCGGACAGATACCCATTATGGAGGGGCTAAAGCACAGTTCGAACGTTCACTGAATCGCCTGCAACTGGACTATGTTGACCTGTACCTTATTCACCAGCCCTACGGTGATATCCATGGTGCATGGCGGGCAATGGAAGAACTACAGCAGGCCGGAAAAATCCGCTCTATTGGCGTGAGCAATGTTCATCCCGACAGACTTGCAGATCTTGTTGCATTCAATAAAGTCGCCCCCGCCGTGAACCAGATTGAAGTTAACCCCCTTCAACCAGCAACTGCATGCAGTACCGTGGATGCAAAGCCATGGGATTCAACCTGAAGCCTGGGCACCTTTTGCTGAAGGGAGAAACGGGCTATTCCAGCATCCCGTATTAACTGCGATTGGTGAGAAATACGGCAAAAGCGTGGGTCAGGTTGTCCTGCGCTGGATCTTCCAACGCGGCATCATTTCGCTGGCAAAATCAGTGCGAAAAGAGCGTATGGAAGAGAATAGCAACATTCTCGATTTTGAACTCAGTTCTGAAGACATGCTACAGATAGCCGCTCTTGATACCGCAACCAGCGCGTTCTTCTCGCATCGCGACCCGGCAATGGTGGAATGGCTGACTGGCCGTAAACTTGATGTCTAAGCCGCTATAGAAGAGGAGCTTATTGATGCAAAAACGTTATCTCGGAACATTCAGGCTTGAAGTGTCTGCTCTGAGGTTGGGAGTGACAACCAGTTTTAGCGTTTCTCTGGCTCAAACCACGCAGCTAATTGCAGAATATCATTTTCTTGCAAAGTCCCTGCGTTGTAGCGTAGCTCTAGCCATGATTGGAGCCAACTGTATTTCGCTTCTGCCAAATCCCGCCGCGAGTTATACAGTTGCTGCTCAGCCAATAAGACATCCAGATTGATTCGTTCACCACCCAATACGCTGCGACGGGTAGCCAGCAGTACCTTTTGCGCTGAATCTACCGTCATTTGCCACGCACGTATTTTGGCGGCACCACTACTCGTGAGATTGAACTGGCGTTTGAGCTCCGCCAATACCTGTCTGGTTTCTTGATCGAGTTCCGCCTGCGACTGTTGATAGTGTGCCGTTGCCTGCCGAGTCGCACTGGAAACACTCCCCCCAGCATAAATAGGCACATTCAACTGTAGACCAATGTTTTGCGTATCATATTTCTGGTTATAATTATATTCCGCTTCAGAGCGAGAATTACGGGAGGAGGCCACCAGTTGCAAGGTCGGCAGATGACCGCTACGACTGTTTTCTATTTCATAATGTTTGGCATCCAGATTCTCCCGCTGGCCGGCAAGACGGGCATTATAGCGAATAGCCAGATCGCGCCACTGCGCCAGTGTGCGGTCATCGCTGATATTCTGTGGCAAAGCGTCCAACGTTAATGGCCGTAACTCTGCCAAATTAACCGATCGACCGATCATATTTTCCAGTTCGGTTAACTGGCTATCCAACACATCTTGTTGCTCAATAAATTGTACCTGAGTCAACGTCAGGCGTGCAGCCGTTTCATCAATATCTGTTTGTGTGCCCTCCCCGGCAACCAATAACCGACGATTCAGTTGGATCTGTTCCTCATAAGCACGTAATTGGGCATTTAATAGGGCTGTTTTTTCCTGAGCTAATAAGGCGCTGCTATAAGCCCGATACAGCCGGACGATCAATTCCTGACTTTTATCCCGATAATGTTGATCTGCGAATAACTTACGCGCAATGCCTTGGCGATAGCGGGCATAGGCGCCGTAATCAATTAATGGTTGCCGCAAAGACAGCATGGAGACATAGCTATCGTAATCCCGTTTTACCTTACTGTTACTACGGTTATCAGCCTGACTCACTGTGGAGTAATTGGTGTTTGCCCCATAGCTGTATTGCAAGGAGGGTAATAAACCAGATAAACCTAAGGAAACCTCCTCTTGTCCTGCGTCCCGCTCATAACCCGCAGCCCGAAATTGTGGATCATTATGTACTGCCAATTCCCATGCATCGAGTAATCCCAGTGCATTTCCCCGCTCAGGTAACACTAACAGGATGAAAAAAATGATTCGTAAAGTTAATGGCATCCAATGCTCCCTACTCTTCCGTTAATGCTATGTGCAAGCGATCCATCAATGGCTTAAATAGATAATTAATCATTGAGCGTTCACCGGTACGGACAAATCCTTGAACCGGCATACCAGGCTTGATTTCTAAGTGATCCAACGTCTGCCGCGCCGCCTCACTGACTTCTACCCGTAAACTGTAATAAGGCTCTTGCGTTCGTTCATCTAATATCCGGTCAGCCGACAACAATTTTACCGTCCCTTCTACTTTCGGCGTAGTGCTCTGATTAAACGCTGTAAACTGCAATTCCACCGCTAAGCCAGAGTGGATTTTATCCACCATTTCTACCGGTACTCGCGCATCCACAAAGAGCGGTTGATCATCAGGCAAAATTTCCATCAGAGACTGGCCTGCCGCGATAACACCACCTTCGGTAAAGACTTTCATCTCCACCACGGTACCGGCTACCGGCGACCGCATTTGTATATTTGCCAGATCGAAATTCGCTTTTTCCAACTGGCTGAACACTTCAGTTATGGTGGATTGCACTTCCGCCATCTGGGTGTTGACCTCTTTCCGATATTCTTGTTGACGCAGTTGGATACGGAAATTTTGTTCCTGTATTTCCCGCTCGCCCCGCTTGATTTCGCCGACAATCTGCGCTATTTCGCCGTTAAGTTGCGCATAAAGCTGCTTACTTTCCAGCATTTTATTGCGCGGGACATAGTTCTCATCCGCTAACGATTTCAATCCATCCAACTGTTGGGACAATGCTTGCTTTTGGCTATTCTTACTACCAAGAACTTGCTTCTGCGCCCCCATCGCGGCCTGTAAACCGGCAATATTGGCGCGTAATCCATCACTTTCCAACTGTAATGCTTGCTGGCGGCTATCAAGTAGTAGTTGTTGTAAGGCCAGCATTTCATCCATACCAGTCTGCCGCTTCACTTGTTGTAAACGAGGCGTCTCCACCAACTGTTTATCCCCCTTTTGCTCGGCCAATAAACGAGCTTCGTTCGCCAGCAACTGATAGTACTGCGATGTTAGTCCATTACTGGCGGAGCGTGCCCTGACAGCATTTAAAGTCAGTAGCACTTCACCGGCAACTACCCTGTCGCCATCATGAACCATAATGTGGTCAACAATACCGCCTTCGGGGTGCTGAATGGCTTTTCGGTTGCCCGAAACCACCACAGTACCCGTAATCGGAACCCCTTTATCCAACGGGGCCAGTAGAGCCCAAAGGATAAAACCGCCAAAACCGGCCAATACCAACCCCCATCCCCAAGACAATGCCCGATTCTCACTGCGTTGTATTTCCTGCAAAAATGCCTGTTCCGTTTTTTTATTGTGTTCGGACATATGACTTGCTTCTCTTCTTATTGCCACTCAACCCGGTATGCCTGTTGTTTGCGCAGCGCGCTTTAGTTCAGGCTGATTAGACGCATTTAGCTGCTGTAGTTCGGCCATCACTTCGCCTGCCGGACCAAATCGCTGCTGTTGCCCCTGATTCAGGATCAATAACTTATGGGCACGAGCGGTCAACGCAGGACGATGAGTGATCAACACCAAGGTACAACCGCGTTTTTGTAGCGCATCCAGTGCCGTCAACAGGGCACGATCCCCGGCGGTATCCAGACTGGCATTCGGCTCATCCAGCACCAAAAAACAGGGATCACCATATACTGCTCTTGCCAGCGCTATCCGTTGGCGTTGACCGCCCGACAGACCCGCACCACTCTCACCAAGCTCCGTGTCATAACCTTGAGGCAGTGAGAGGATCAGCTCATGAACCCCGGCCAACTTTGCAGCGGCAACCACTTTCTCACTGTTAGTGGTACCGAATCGGGCAATGTTCTCCGCCAGAGTACCGCTGAATAATTGAATATCTTGTGGAAGGTAGCCGATATATGCACCCGATACTTCTTTGTCTAACTGATTCATATCGGCTGAATCCAGCCGCACAGTCCCTTGACTCGGCGCTTGTACTGCAACTAACAAGCGTGCCAAAGTGGATTTTCCCGAGCCGGAAGCACCCAGAATCCCCAAAGTCTCCCCCGCATTAAGAGAAAAATGAATATTATGCAAACGCGGAGGTTGATTGGTATTGGGACGGAAAGTGAGGTGTTCAACACTCAGCTCACCTGTCGGTGCTGGCAAGGTCATGCTGTCTTCACGATGGGGATGATTGTGTAACAGTAAATGCAAGCGGTTCCAGGCTTGACGTGCTGCAACCCATTGCTTCCAGACCCCAATTAACTGGTCGATAGGACTAAGCACTCGCCCGACCAAAATCGATCCGGCGATCATCATACCCGCGGTAATCTCACCGTTTACCGCCAGTAATGCCCCCAAACCTAGCATCAAAGATTGTAAAACAATGCGCGAGCTTTTCGATAAAGCAGTCACAGCCGCAGAACGTTCACTCGCCAGATTCTGCTGGCGGATAAAACCATAGTGCTGCGCTAACCAGCGCTTACGCATATTGCCTAACATTCCCATCGCTTCAATCACTTCCGCATTGCGTAAATGCGTATTGGCCTGATGGGTTGCTTGCATTGACAGCTTATTGGCTTGCGCCAATGGGTGGTGGGTAATACGTTGGTTTAACCAGGTGAGGATGATCAGAAAAATAGCACCGCCCAACGCCAGCAGACCCAGCCACGGATGTAACAGGAAAACCACAGCGAGAAATAACGGAAACCAAGGCGCATCGAAGAAGGCAAACAGAGCATTACCGGTGACAAACTGGCGTAATTGAGTTAAATCCGTTAACGCCTGTCCTGCTTTGGCATCACCATCACGCAAGTTACGCTCAAAAGCCGCATTGAAAACCTGTTGATTGAGACGCAAATCCAGTCGGGTACCAAGACGGATAACCACCAGACTACGCACCCACTCTAGCGCTCCCATAAAAAAACATAAGCCAACCATGAGTAATGTTAGCATCAGCAATGTCATCTCATTACCCGAAGCCAAAACCCGGTCATACACCTGCAACATATACAAGGAAGGTGCCAACATCAGTATATTAATAATGGCACTGAATACACCCACACCGTAGAAACTCTGACGACATGCACCCAGCGCTTCTCGCAATCGGTCATAATTAGGAATTGAATGAGAAACCATATCTTTCCTTTAATGGTTTTCTGACAAGCGAAATATTATGTTTATGGCTTTACCTCTCAAGGAAAAAGATAAAGTCATTAGATGAAGTAGATTGGTGTTAATTCGGTATACGGCGCAATGTGACCACTCCGGTATTATCCGGCAAAGTCATTTCATAACCTTCTTGTGCTCGTTCAAAAAATGCCAATGCATTACCAGTCCCATCAGTTAAAGTAATGCCGTCCGGTGTTGGACGCCAGCCCTGCGGAGCACTACCCAGTAACTGTTTAAGGCAGGAGGATTCTCCGCTGGCATGCCAGGTCAAGTTGGGTTTAATTGCCGTGGATTTCAGCTCAATGCCGCAGACTTTCACAACAGAGCTATTTAACTGTAATTGCCATTGACCACTTAAATCACTGGCATTCGGTAGCACCAGACTGCTCGCCATAATCGCTCCTGAACTCATTAAAGTTGATATCGCCAATATGGCACCAAACAGTGACCGATAAGGTTGACGTAATGACCTCTTCACCATAAATACTCCTTTATAAACAGTGCTCGGCTTATCACCCGGACGCTGGTTTACTCTTATCAGCACAGCCTTATAGGATAAACGCTATCTTTAGATCAGACTGTTCCATAATTCATAATATAAAGAGGCATTCAGCAATAATTAACCCACTCTACATGCAACTATAAAACTCAT
>NZ_JAZGQA010000228.1:0-6354 GCF_048593855.1 Yersinia sp. 2542 StPb PI | reverse complement strand
CCGACTTCCCTCCCTTTTTCTGACTAGCTAATAACACCACCAGTCGCCTAACATGCTACCCTCCGCAGAATGCTCCGAAGGCGCTTATTCTCCCTTTAGCCTACACCACAGATTTCCCCATGAAAGAAACCTCCCCCACGGAAACGGCACTACACCGCACCCGCCTGCACACTTTGCTTTATAAACTTATTTCAGTTTTAAATTCCTACAAACTTTAGCGCCAGTCCGCGCCGTGGCTGGGGTTCTGGCTGAAAATCCCAACTGAAAAGATTGAAAAGAATTTCACTAAATTTCAGTTTCGCTTTTTCTAACCTTGCCGCTTAAAGTTTTAATTATATGATTTAAAACAAGTATTCTATTTTACGTGGCGAGGATGGAAAAGTTGGGTGAGATAATAGCGTGGGGGAAATGTTGAAACCCTTGCCGGGCGTGGCTTCGCGGGGCAAGGTCATTTTGGGCTAACTGAAAAACACAGTACAGGGCCGGGAAGAAAATCGAGCGCCAGAGTGGTAACACCGGGCTAACGGTTGGCCACGTAATCCTTGCTCACCCTGCGCGTAATTTGCGGTTTTGCGTCACTGATTGCCTGCTGTTGTTCCTCATATTTATGGGCCACTTGCAATAGCCGGATAGCCTCTTGCCGTTCCTGCGGTGATATATGATCTACCAAGTCCTTAATTAACCGGCTATGCGTTAACGCACTGGGGCTAAGGGTATGGGAAAAGGTCGCATTCATCACAAAGGTATGGCCACATTCAAGATTAGTACAAGCACAATAGAGATCCGCTATATGGCTATGCTTGCGGTTAGTTTTACGAATATGAGCGGGTGTACCACAATCTGGACAAATAACTTTAAAAACTCGCATATTGATATGGCCCTCTGTTTAAAGCCAGAACCGCCAGCCAGAAAATAAGCCTCGAACTGACTCGTTTTTATATTGTCTCTTACGCCTGTGACTGGTATCAGTGGTAACGCTGGTAACACCTTTGATTTATATAGATAAACTGAGTTACCACTGAGCAATATCAACTGGTAACCGGTGGTAACAGGCTGATTTCTGTTACCAGTGTTACCAATAGCCCTCTACTACTGGTAACAGCCCTGCCCCTTGCGGCTTATGGTTGTTACCTCTGTTACCAGTGTTACCAGTTCTCAATAAGACTCGCGTAAGTGTATTAACCTAAAACCGTGCTATTGAACTGATAGACCCGTTTCAGCCCCATTTCTGGCAGGCGAATGTTTTTCTGTGTCCGGGCATCCTCTGGCACATCGAGATAACCGGCCTTTACACAGAGTTGAGCTACTTTCTTGGCATCAAAGCCCTTGCAGATTTCTTTCCAACCGGTGGCCAAAATAAAGAAAGTCGTCACCGCATCTTCTTTGTTATTGCCTTTATCCACTCGCCGGAAGCCCACCATGTTAGCCGGGCGGCTGCGCTCGTCATGCCAGTCAGCAAAGCGGCTGAACTGATTACGGGTAATGAACTCTTTCACCTGCTCCAGTGCAGCAGCGTCTTCCTGATTGGCGGTATGGCCACGATCCCCCATCCACGCATTAAGGCAGGTTTGCGCTGCCCGGAACGCCTCCCCCTCTGGCCAGCCGGTGATCCCAACCTGTGTGGCCAACTCTCCGGCCATTGCCACCAGTGCAAAACGGGTAACTGCGCGGCCCACCTGATTACCGGCGTTCTCCGGGGTAAGCAGCCGGGTGTATTCTTTTAGCAGTATCTTGGCCTTGCTGGTCATGCCGGTCAGGTCTGCGGTTAACAGCCGCAACCAAGCACGGAACGGCTCGCCATAGCAGGAAGCAACCGCCTGTTCTAAGTGCTCCGACAGGGCTTTACCTCCGGCAAAGCCGTGCAACTCTTCAAATACACCATGCTTACCGGAATCACTGGGGATTTGTACCATCCGCACTTCCACACCGGCATAAGTACGCTCCCCAGCATTGGCCGCATGTTCAACTAACGACAATTCACCAGTAGACAGAAACAACAGACACCAACGGTTAGCCTCGCGCAAACTGCCGTCAGTACGCGCCCGCGCTTTCCCTTGGCCATTCGCCAGCATATAGGCGATATTCCCGGCTTCTCTGCCGTCCACTTCCCGTATTTCGTCTAACATTAGGGTGGCATCATTGCGGCGGCTGGCGGTGCCCTCCAGCGCGTTACCGGTTGAACGCCACGTATGCCAGAAGTCAGTGCCACCACAGACTGAAGCCGCCACTTTCATAGTGGTAGTTTTGCCGTCTGTTGATTCCCCTTTCAGGTGATAACCACCGCCACCCACACCGACCAGTTTTAACAGTGGTGAGGCAAAAGAGAGACTGACAGAAAACGCCACCCGGCCATTACCGACGCAATAACGGGAAACCTGATCGCGCCATTCGTCCAGTGTTCCAGCAGTCCTGAAATCCCGCCCTTGCACACTGGCGGTTTGTAAGATTACCGACTCAGCCCCAACGCCGATCACTTCATCTTGCAACACGTAAACCGAACCATGCCAGCCGGTTTTATTAACACAAGTTACCTTGCGCTCTGGCTTGCACAGGGAAAGGTATTCCATCAAATGCGCCCGCGCCTGCCCGGTGGTACTGATATAAGACAGGCCATTGCTCAACAGAATGCGCCGCAGCTCTTCCCCGCTGCTACTGAGCATCTCCATCGGCATGGCCCACTTACGACTAATACCGTTGGTGTCTTCCCACTCCAGCAAACGACCATAGTTGCCGCCGTCAGAATCGCAGGTAATCGCCGTGACTCTTACCGGGCTACACAGTTTGATATTGCGGATCTCGGTATCACCATCAGACTTATTCACCAGCTTGTCATACCAAAGATATTCCTGCGTTAAGCGGAACCCCTGCGGCAGTTTGGTTTTGCCTTTACCAAACAGGATCATTTCTTCCCGAAAGGCTTCTTTGGCCCGTTCCAGCCCGTTATCACGGCGGTAATCGTCCCAATCCGCTTTATGACGGGTTGGCGGTAGTGATACCCAACCATCTACTGCTTTAGCGGCTTTCTCGGCCCACTGCTTGCCGGTGTTCTCTTTACCATCATCAAAATCGTTATCCCCGGCGATAATCAACCGTGCATCGGGCCATTTATGGCGCAGGTGTTGCGCCACATTCGGCAGATTATTAGCCGCGACTGCCGCCACAACCAGCCCATCAGTTAACATATCCAGCGTTAAAGCTGTGGCATAACCCTCAGTGATAACAACCAGCTCCGGGTTATCCCCGGCCTCTAATGGGTGAACCGCAATAAACGCCCCTTTAAGCACGGTATTGGGCAATAACCGCTTGTCACCTAACGGGCTGATAAGCTGGCCACCGGTTAACCTGCCGTCGATATCAGTCAGCGGTAACAGCAAAGAGCCTGCTGGGAAGTCCATCCCTCCCGTTTTATGAACATCCTGCGTAATGGATTGGCTATGGCCAGACAACCCCTTATCAGCCAGATAACTGCTTTCTCCACTGCTGCAACGGGCCAGCAAAGCGTGATAAGCCTTGGCCACCATCGCCTTTTTTCGCTCTTCGGGGATTTCATTTCTGGCAGGCTTAATCGCTTCCTGCGGTGCATTCGGTAAGGCTAGCGCCTTGGCCACCTCAGTTGCCGCCTGAAATGCCCCGTTGCCAGAAACCAAACGAATGAGATCCAGCCCATCACCATGACTGCACTGGCTACAAATCCATGTGCCACGGCCCCCTTGATCATCAAAGCGGAAACGATCACTACCGCCACACTTCGGGCAAGCGCCGTGTTTACCATTATCCGGCACGGTAATACCCAACGCTGGCAAAATATGCGGCCAACGCCCACGGGCCGCTTGCAGCGTTTCAGAGACAAATTGACTGCTCATTGCGGCGTCTCCATTGTAAATATGAAAAGAAATAACAATGACGGGAATAAATTAACGGCTTTCATTCTTTCCCCTGTCAAATTCGTTATCCAATACAGAATCTAAATCTTCATAAATACAATCAAAGACAGCCGCTATATTGACTGAATTAACATGAGGTTGTGGGGTTTCATTTTTTGAGTACAACAACTCTCTCATTAATTCTGAAACCAGCATGGCCCGTAGAACCTTATCTACACTTCCCTGCGCTAAATTATATTTAGTCGTCATGTTATGCCTCCTGCACAGGTAAACGCCCGGCAAAGAGCAGTATGTAATCTGCGGCATAACGGCGGCGGGCCGTCTTCTCATTCTCTGCGGTGATATGCAGCATGATAGGGCTAATTTTCTGTTGGGTGCGGTTGATCGCCGCAAAGATGTAGGTACACTTTGACGTAGCCATTGCGTTAGTTCCTCTAACATGATGGTCAGGCCCGGCTTGGTGTTGGTAGCACCTTGACGGGCCGCTGTATTTTGTCGGTACGCCGTGTTAACGTACGTACCTAACGAAAGACAGCTTATGAGGTTATGTACGTACGTGTCAACTATAAAACGAGATAAAAGCCCGAAAGGTGAAGGTCTATCGCCAACATTCCAAATCCGTATCGCACCAGAACTGCGTGAACAACTTAACGCGGAAGCGGCTAAAGATGGCGTGAGCCTTGGCAATTGGTTTAAAGAGCTTGCCCGGCAGGAATTAAAACGCCGTGGTATAGAACCTAAAGCATAAATAATTTTGTCAGTAATATAACCGCATATATCCGAACCTATTTTATTGACGAAAATAACGGTGGGTGAGATAGTCAAATCAGCATTAATTGAATTATTTGTCATTGTTATTTTCCGATAGAAGAGAACCATACCCGGCCCAGCAGCCGGGTATTTCTTATCTGTAATATAAGAATTAATTTAGCGCTATTGCAGTAACCCAACCTTTACCGGCCATAATAGTGGCGTCTGATAAACTAAATTCCCTCGGCTTACTTATTTTTGCTTTAACACCACGTTTAGAAAAATAAGAACGGTTAGCACTAAAACGCAATCGGTCAGTGCCAATGCTGGCGGGACTATCAGTAACCGCCAGACCACTTAAATAAAAATGACCTTTGTCCTGAAAATCTTCTTCCACTTCGATGGAGCAAAACAGTTTTTGCCCCAGTTCGTTATAACTCATCAATTTGGCCGTGGGCCGGATACGGGCATACAAATGAACAATGCCACTTTGCTTATCACTGCGTAGCGCCAGCACCTCGCCTAAATTATCCCGGTCACGTTTGTGTTCTTCCCAAATCAACGCGGTGTAAGTGCGTACATCATAGGTTTCAGCCATATCAAGCAGCCACTGCGATTCAATTTTGCGGCTATCAATGGTGGTTCCCTCGGTAGCGATACATATCCAACCGGTAGTTAATTGCGAATCAGTCATTTGCTACCTCACTTCTTAACCAGAGTAATAGCGGCTTCATCTGCGGCGGCATACAAGAAACCATTACCCAAGGCATAACCCTCATTGCGCAGGTAGCTATGTTCGTAGGCGCTACGGTCTTCAACAAATTCAGCCCGAAAACGGCGGCTTCCTTTCTGTGTATAAATATGCAGATTGCTCAATGTCGTTACCGCCAAGCGTTTACCGGGCATAAATGGCGGGACAAAGGCAAAACGACCAGCAACCGACCCCATTAGCATTTGTGCCGCTGCTGTATCTGCCGGGCGGTCTGCGGCATTAAATAAACGTAGCCTTTCCGCTGCCGCCAGTTCTGCCCCCACCATGACCACTAAGCGGGGATCTTCCCGGTAGGCTTCGGGGATTTTTTCCGTAATTAAATGGTTAGCCAGGGCATCTAAATGTGGAAATTCGCCCCCTTCACCAAGGGTTAATTCATCAGTTATAACCTGAGATCCGTTATTAAAGTCTTTGGCTATGGTGTGCCAACCAATATTAACGTCCTCCCCTTTTGGATTAGCTATAGGATCTGTTGGATAAGCGATTCGCTGACCATTAAGGCCCACCCGTAACATATCCAATGAAATTGCCATACCGAAGAAATCAGAAACAGTCTGAGTAAAGTGCTCAATACCACCAATATTGGCAATCGTGCCCATTCGCTCATAAGATAGAGAAGCACAAGAATCCGTATCAGCCAGCGAATAATCAGTGCCTGCAACTTTCAATTCGCGATTAAAACGCCCATTAATAGAGCGCCCGGTATATAAAGTGGATTCACCTATTTCAATACATTGACCTTGCAACTCCTCCACATCCAGTAACGTAATATTATTCATCATCCAGCCTGATTCCAGCATAGATATACGTAACTGATTTTCAGCCTGTTCAGAAATGGAAAAACTCTTTTCATTATCGAATGCTTGACTAATACCGCCAATAAAATTGGCATGAAACTGTCCTGCCATAGCAGGAGGATTGACTCTGGCCATTAGTGTTACCTTATAT
>NZ_JAZGQA010000227.1:0-6419 GCF_048593855.1 Yersinia sp. 2542 StPb PI | reverse complement strand
CTAGTCAGATGTTTGAAGACAAGAGGTATAGATTTTATTCTCAATGTTGTTGGTGATACATATCCTGCAAATCCATCATCTCTTACAGAAAATGATATAGCCAATTTAAAAATAGAGTTCGAGAAGGAAATATTCTTTCATGGCTATCTTTGTGACCTTCGCAATATTTATGCTGAAACTGACGTTTTACTCCTTTTATCAAAACATGAAGGGTTTCCTGTTGTAGTCATGGAGGCGAATGCATGTGGTGTTCCAGCGATATGCTATTCTGTGCCGGGGTGTGTTGATGCGATTGAAACTGGAATTAATGGTTTTCTGTTTGACGAGGGTGAGATCGACGGTATTGTAAAATTAATTAGCACTCAAGACTTTTCATTATTGGCAACTCAATGTCGAAGTTATGCAGAAAATAATTTTAATCAAGTAAACAAGAATAGAGCTATTATTGAGGCGATCGAATCGTTATGAAAAAGGCATTAATCACGGGTATTACTGGTCAGGATGGTTCTTATTTAGCCGAGTTTTTACTCGAGAAAGGCTATCAGGTTCATGGTATTAAACGACGTTCATCTTCTTTTAATACCAGCCGTATTGATCATATTTACCAAGACCCTCATGAGGTCAACCCTCATTTCCTTTTGCACTACGGTGATTTGACTGATACTTCTAATTTGATTCGCTTAGTTAAAGAAATTCAACCCGACGAAATTTATAACTTAGGCGCTCAGTCTCATGTGGCTGTTTCTTTCGAATCGCCAGAGTATACCGCAGACGTAGATGCTATGGGTACTCTTCGTTTATTAGAAGCTATTAGGATCAATGGACTAGATAAGAAAACTCGTTTTTATCAGGCTTCTACTTCCGAGCTGTATGGTTTGGTTCAAGAAATACCCCAAAGAGAAACAACACCATTCTATCCTCGTTCTCCGTATGCAGTAGCGAAGATGTATGCTTATTGGATTACAATTAATTACCGTGAGTCCTATGGCATATATGCTTGCAATGGTATTTTGTTCAACCATGAGTCCCCTCGTCGTGGAGAAACGTTTGTTACTCGTAAAATTACGCGGGCTATTGCTAACATAGCGTTAGGGTTGGAAGATTGCTTGTACCTAGGAAATATGGATTCTCTGCGTGATTGGGGTCATGCGAAAGATTACGTGCGTATGCAGTGGATGATGCTACAGCAGGACCATCCTGAAGACTTTGTTATTGCAACCGGTAAACAGATTACTGTCAGAGAGTTTGTACGTATGTCTGCAAAAGAGGCCGGTATCGAAATTGAATTTTCAGGTAAAGGACTGGATGAAATTGCAACGATATCAGCAATCAGCGGTGATCATGTAACTTCGGCAAAAGTAGGTGATATTATTGTTCGTGTTGATCCTCGATATTTCCGTCCCGCAGAAGTAGAGACTCTATTAGGTGATCCAACAAAAGCGAAAGAAAAGTTGGGTTGGATACCAGAGATAACTGTTGAAGAGATGTGCGCTGAAATGGTTGCTGGTGATTTACAGCAGGCTAAGCAGCATGCTTTGCTGAAGTCTAACGGTTTTGATGTGTCTATTACTTTAGAGGGTTAATAAGAATGGTTATGAAGCGCGTATTTGTGGCTGGCCATCGTGGTATGGTTGGGTCAGCTATTGTCCGTCAGCTGAAAGACCGTAGAGATATTGAATTGGTGCTTAAGCCACGTACAGAATTGGATTTAATGTCTCAATCAGATGTACAGGAGTTTTTCATTGCAGAGGCTATTGATGAAGTTTATCTAGCTGCCGCAAAAGTAGGTGGAATTCAAGCTAATAATAATTATCCTGCTGAATTTATTTATGAAAACTTAATAATTGAGTGCAATATTATCCATACTGCTCATTCGGTGGGTATACAAAAATTACTCCTTTTAGGTTCGTCATGTATTTATCCAAAAATGGCAGAACAGCCTATGAAAGAGTCTGCGTTACTTACTGGTGTATTGGAACCTACCAATGAGCCTTATGCAATCTCTAAGATAGCCGGTATTAAATTGTGTGAATCATACAATCGGCAATACAACCGTGATTACCGTAGTGTTATGCCAACTAATCTCTATGGTGAAAATGACAATTTCCATTCTGAGAACTCACATGTTATTCCTGCATTACTACGCCGGTTTCATGAAGCAAAAATGCGTAATGACAACGAAATAATTGTTTGGGGAACTGGTAAACCGATGCGTGAGTTCTTGCATGTAGATGATATGGCAGCAGCCAGCATACATGTGATGGAGCTGGCAGATGATGCCTATACAACCAATACTCAGCCCATGTTATCTCATATTAATGTTGGAACTGGTGTTGATTGTACTATTCGTGAACTAGCTGAAACGATTGCTAACGTAGTTGGCTTTTACGGTAAACTGACTTTTGATTCAAGTAAACCCGATGGTGCACCTCGTAAGCTTATGGATGTGAGTCGTTTGAAAAAACTAGGCTGGCAGTATCAGATTTCCTTGGATAAAGGGTTAAAGATGACCTATCAGTGGTTCTTGGATAATCAGGACAATTTTAGGAAGTAACTACTTATGCTATTACCTGTAATTATGGCTGGGGGAGCTGGCAGTCGTTTATGGCCTTTATCTCGGACACACTATCCTAAGCAATTCTTGGCACTTACGTCAGAATTAACGATGCTCCA
The DNA here is from genome assembly GCF_048593855.1 of Yersinia sp. 2542 StPb PI. Taxonomy (NCBI): domain Bacteria; kingdom Pseudomonadati; phylum Pseudomonadota; class Gammaproteobacteria; order Enterobacterales; family Yersiniaceae; genus Yersinia; species Yersinia sp. 2542 StPb PI. The sequence continues at coordinate 3,746 of NZ_JAZGQA010000227.1, read as the reverse complement.
AGAAACCTTATTGAGATTACAGAATCTACCCCATCTTTCACCATTAGTGATATGTAATGAAGAACATAGGTTTATTATTGCTGAGCAACTTCGGCAGCAAAATCTATTATATAGTGGCATTGTGTTGGAACCTGTAGGACGTAATACTGCTCCTGCAATTGCATTGGCGGCATTGCTTGCTACATTAACTGGTGAAGACCCGATCTTATTGGTATTAGCAGCTGATCATGTGATACAGGATAACCCTGCATTCATTCGTGCTGTCCAGCGAGCTGAGCCTCTTGCCGAAATGGGTAAATTGGTCACTTTCGGACTAGTCCCTAATACACCTGAAACGGGATATGGTTATATTCGGCAGGGTAAACAGATTGGGGATGATGCTTTTCAGGTAGATGCTTTTGTAGAAAAACCTGATTTAACTAAAGCAGAGCAATATTTAGTGTCTGGTGATTATTATTGGAATAGTGGGATGTTTGTGTTCAAAGCATCTCGTTATTTGCAAGAATTGGAAAAGCATCGACCAGATATTTTTGAAGCCTGCAAAAATGCTATTGCGGGACAACACAAGGATCTAGATTTTATTCGCCTCGATGAGGCTGCATTCTGTAACTGCCCCGAGGAGTCCATTGATTATGCAGTCATGGAAAAAACAAGCGATGCGGTAGTGGTTCCTATGAATGCACAATGGAGTGATGTAGGCTGTTGGTCAGCGCTCTGGGAAATCAATGATAAAGATGGTCATGGCAATGTTGTTCGCGGCGACGTGCTAACGGAAGATACAAATAATAGTTATATCTATTCTCAGAATAGATTAGTAGCCACTGTTGGAATTAATGATCTAATCATTGTTGAAACTAAAGATGCTTTATTGGTCGCTGATAAAAATAAAGTGCAAAGCGTCAAAGAGATCGTTGAGCAACTAAAGCTTGGTTTACGATCTGAATATCTACAGCATCGGGAAATCTATCGACCATGGGGGTCACATGACGCAATTGCTGAAGGCACCCGATATCATGTGCAGCATGTGACAATCAAGCCAGGGCAGCGCACTGCAACTCAAATTCATCATCATCGTGCTGAACATTGGGTTGTCGTCTCTGGGACGGCTAAAGTGTACAGAGATTACGAAAGTTATTTAGTAACAGAGAACGAATCTACCTATATTGCTGTTGGGGTGGCCCACTCTATTGAGAATCCAGGAAAACTTCCTTTGGAGATAATAGAAGTTCGCACTGGAAGCTACTTAGAAGAAGATGATATTGTTCGAATTGAGCATAAAATATAGAGCTAGAAAATTATGAGTAAATTAAGTTGTTTTAAAGCCTACGATATTCGTGGCCGATTAGGTGATGAGTTAAATGAAGATATTGCTTACAGAATAGGCCGAGCATATGGTGAGTTTGAAAAACCTAAGAAAGTAGTGGTCGGCGGCGATGTCAGATTAACCAGTGAGAGTCTTAAATTAGCACTTTCTCGGGGGCTACAGGATGCAGGTGTTGATGTGTTAGATATTGGTTTATCTGGTACTGAAGAGATATATTTCTCTACTTTTCATCTGGATGTTGATGGTGGAGTAGAGGTAACTGCTAGTCATAATCCAATTGATTATAATGGCATGAAACTGGTCCGTAAAAATGCATGCCCTATTAGTGGGGATACTGGTTTGCGAGATATTCAGCGTTTAGCAGAAATAAATGAATTTTCTGCAACAGATCCTTCAAAAAAAGGCAGTTATGAAAGAGTATCTATTGTTGATGACTATATTGAGCACTTAATCGGATATATAAATCCATCGTTACTTAAACCGCTGAAATTAGTTATTAATAGCGGGAATGGTGCGGCAGGACATGTAATTGATGCACTTGAAAAGCGATTTTCTGCTTTAGATATCCCGGTTACTCTGATTAAAATCCATAATGAACCAGATGGTACTTTCCCTCATGGTATACCTAATCCATTATTACCCGAATGTCGGCAGGATACTACGGATGCGGTGTTAGCTTATGGTGCAGATATGGGGATTGCTTTTGATGGTGATTTTGACCGTTGTTTCTTTTTTAGTCATAACGGAGATTTTATTGAAGGATATTATATTGTAGGTCTTTTGGCTGAATTTTTTCTTCAAAAACAATCGTCTAGCAAGATAATTCATGATCCCCGCTTAACCTGGAATACGATAGATATCGTAAACTCTTTCGGTGGAAGACCTATAATGTCTAAAACTGGTCACGCATTTATCAAAGAACGTATGCGAAAAGAAGATGCGGTTTATGGTGGTGAAATGAGTGCTCATCATTATTTCCGTGATTTTGCTTATTGTGATTCAGGTATGATTCCATGGTTACTCATTTCGGAAATTATGTCCGTCAAGGGGAAAAGTCTGGAACAATTAGTAAAAGAGCGCATGCTAGCCTACCCTGCATCGGGAGAGATAAATTCCCAACTAAGAGATCCAATATCTGCGATAGCTCGAGTTCGTGCTACATATGAAGCTAGGGCTATGAATATTGATGAAACTGATGGGGTTAGTATGGAGTTTGCTGAATGGCGTTTTAATTTACGCAGTTCAAACACAGAATCTGTTGTGCGATTAAATGTTGAATCAAAACATGATGAACAGTTAATGAAAGAAGAGACTTCCAGTATTATAAGAATATTAAGAGAGTGACTGTTATTAAATATATCTATCTTATGTAAAATAGATAGAGTGTGTGAAATGGAAAATATATGACTATACTAGTTACTGGTGGTGCAGGATACATAGGTTCCCATACAGTGCTCAAATTATTAGAGCAAGGGGAAAATGTTGTGGTTCTTGATAATTTAGTTAATTCATCAGTTGAGTCATTATCACGTGTGTCCAAAATTTGTGGGCGAAAACCTATTTTTTATCAAGGTGACATACTTGATAGAGCTTGCGTTAAACGTATTTTATTAAATTATGAAATTGATTCTGTCATCCATTTTGCTGGATTGAAGTCGGTAGGCGAGTCCGTTAGTAAACCTATTGAGTATTATCAGAATAATGTCATTGGCTCCATAGTTTTACTTGAAGAAATGCATGCTGCTAATGTAACAAAACTAATCTTTAGTTCCTCGGCTACTGTATATGGAGAGCCCGAATTTGTTCCATTAACGGAGAATGCTAAGGTCGGTGGAACAACTAATCCATATGGCTCTTCAAAAGTAATGGTTGAGCAAATACTGCAAGATTTCTCCCAAGCTCATCCTTACTTTTCAATTGTATCCTTACGCTATTTTAATCCAGTCGGTGCTCACTCCTCGGGTTTGATTGGTGAAGATCCTAATGGAAAACCGAATAATTTATTACCTTTTATTACCCAAGTTGCTATTGGTAAATTAGCTAAGCTTGCTGTATATGGCAATGATTATAATACACCGGATGGTTCTGGTGTTAGGGATTATATCCATGTTATGGATCTTGCTGAAGGACATTTAAGTACTTTAAACCATTTATCTCCTGGATATCGGACCTATAATTTAGGCACAGGAGTTGGTTATTCTGTTTTACATATCATCAAAGAATTTGAGAATATTACGAACATAAAAATCCCTTTTGAGATTGTTTCTCGTCGTCCTGGTGATATTGCCGAGTGCTGGGCTAGTCCCGCACTAGCACGTCGGGAGTTAGGCTGGTATGCAAAAAGAACTTTAGTTGATATGCTTCAGGACGCTTGGAAATGGCAAAAAATGAATCCTAATGGTTATAACTGTTAGTTATTATT
>NZ_JAZGQA010000226.1:0-6480 GCF_048593855.1 Yersinia sp. 2542 StPb PI | reverse complement strand
CATTTAACAATATGAAAGCAAGTTATTTACTTAAAAACAAAATTATAACAATTATATGTTTTGCCTTTACAAATATCCATGTGATTATTTTATGCAGCCGCGATTCCATTTAAAAAACAATCTTTACCAGACACTCTGCTATCAGACGTTGATTATAACACCGTCTCATTTATATAAGCATAAATACTATTCTTAGCCAAGCAGGAGTGTGTAATAAAAAAAATAACAGGATATCTAATTTAGTATCCAATCAGAAGTAATTATTATTCCCCTTGACGTTTATCAAGGGGAATGGGATAGAATTAAAGCAAACATATTACATAATGAATTCGACCGCACCACCATTTAAGTTGTACATGCTACCTACTATTTTTACTTTCCCTTCTTTTTCTAAGTTTCTAATTATTTCGCTATTTTTACGTATCTCATCTATGGTGTGTTTGACATTATTCTTCGCTACAGCATCGACGTATTTTTCATTTTTACTGCTTTTCTCTCCATCAAATTGCGTCGACTCAATTGCTGGCTTAATCTTATTAAGTAGACCAGTCAGGTTGCCAAGTTCAACGTTATCAATAGCCCCCTTGATTGCACCACAAGCCGTGTGCCCCATAACCAGGATGACTTTAGCTCCCGCAGCAGCACAAGCAAATTCCAGGCTACCTAATAAATCATCATTAGAGATGTTACCGGCAATTCTGGCATTAAAGGTTTCACCGATCCCCGTATCCAGCACTATCTCTGCTGGTGCGCGGGAATCAATACAACTCAAAATGACAGTGGTAGGGAACTGCCCTTCTGCACTACTGCGTTTTTGTGCAAGATAATCATGTTGCTGCATTTTACCAGAAACAAACCGCTTATTGCCCTGTTTTAAACTCTCAACTATTTGATCTGGCGTTAACTTATCCCGTTCTTCTCTGGTCATAGCCGCTGCATATGATATTTGAGGTAGCCCCAAACCAATCCCACCTATGACGCTCGCAGCAGTGATACCCAATGCAGCTTTTAGCACATTCCGTCGGCTATTCGGGTGGTTATCTTCTGAACAACAACTTGGTATTTTACTCATACTCTCTCCTTGAAACTATTGTTGCCATTTTTGTTACTGCCGAATTAGTGAGCAGTCTTTTAAATGTAGTACATATAATTTGTATTACGCGACTGCCAATAGCGGAATTGAGAAAAAATAGGATCTTCTCGGCACGACAATAATCCCGGTCACACCTTGCCCTTGAGGGCTTGATGATGGTCTCTCATCCATTGGGCCAACGAATCCAATGTTGGCTGTAATGTTTTGCCCAATGACGTAATTTCATATTCAACACGTGGGGGAACTTCGGCATAGATCTTGCGATAGACCAAACCGCGTTGTTCGAAAGCACGTAATTGCCGGGTAAGCTCTTTTTGGGTGATAGGTGCAATTGCCCGCTGCAACTCACCAAATCGGATAGGAGCCGCAGTGACGATCAAACGATAAAGAATTGGGATAGCCCACTTCCCCGCGATAAGTTCGACAAATTGCACCATCGGACACTTCTCTTCCACAATCGTATTGTCCGGCTCTAATTTATTTTTTGCTGTCAGCGGCTGATAGGTTGTCATTGCTTTCCTGTTGCATCATTAGTATCCAATTGGTACCTACTATACTTTAGATACTTTTGTATTAAAAATGGTCTTCCATCGTTATTAATGAGAAGACTCACCATGAATCGTTTAAATGATAAATATGCACTAATTACAGGAGGAACCAGTGGCATCGGGCTGGAAACTGCTCGCCAATTTCTGGCTGAAGGTGCAACAGTCGCAATCACCGGTAGAAATAGCGCGGCCTTGCAGGCGGCATATGAAGGGCTTGGCGGCCAAGTTTTGCTGCTAAATAGTGATGCCAGTAATATTGCCGATCAATATCAGCTAGCGACAAAACTTACCCAGGTTTGGCCACGTCTCGATATCGTCTATATCAACGCAGGCGATGTTACTCATCGTTCGATAGAAGAGTGGGATGAAGAAAGTTTTGAGCGAGTATTATCAACTAATCTGAAAGGCCCATTCTTCCTGTTACAAGCACTGTTGCCACTGCTGGCTAACCCTGCCTCGGTGATTCTTTGTGGCTCCGCCAGTGTTCATATCGGTTTACCGCAAAGCAGCGTTTATGCCGCCAGCAAGGCAGGGTTACTCTCTCTTGCGCGAACCTTGTCAGGCGAGTGGGCAGACAGAGGAATCCGGGTCAATGGCTTGAGTCCAGGGCCGACACAGACGCCGGCACTGCAAAAACTGGGGTTATCCGGCAGTGAACAAGAGCACCTGGCTGAACAAATCCGCCAACTGGTACCGATTAAGAGAATGGGAACATCTAGTGAGATTGCCCATGCTGCGGTCTTTCTCGCCTCAGATGAATCCAGTTTTATCGTCGGAACAGAATTACGGGTAGATGGGGGCGTCAGCAGCCTTTAAATACCTTATCTAACAAGAAAATTAGTCACTTACTGGGCATATTGTCTTCATAATAGATTGGGTGCAGATTGGTGGCTATTGCTAAATAGCACACTAATGTGAGGTGACACGATGAAGGCTGCAATAGTAGAGGCATTGGGTGAAGCGCCGGTTCTGGGGCAGTTTGTGGAGCCAACACCGCTGCACGGTGAAACGGTGATAAATGTTGCGGTTGCTGGTATCAAACAACTTGATCGCGCTATCGTTAAAGGCACCCATTATTCCAGCCCGAAAACATTACCTATCGTTCCTGGTACTGATGGTGTCGGGCATTTACCTGATGGTTCACGTGTTTATTTTGCTTCATTTCGCCAGCCTTTTGGTGCCATGGCCGAACGCACAGTAGCATCCTGGTATGTTCCGGTTCCGCCAGAAGTTGACAATGCGACTGCGGCAGCCTTGATTAACCCGGCATTGGCTGCCTGGTTACCGCTTTCCTGGCGGGCCAAGATCCAACCGGGTGAATCCGTGCTTATCCTTGGTGCGACTGGCACCTCAGGCAAACTGGCCATCGCAGCAGCTCGTCATTTAGGGGCGGGAAGGGTCATCGCCGCCGGGAGGCGTCAGGATGTATTGGCAACATTGGGGGCTGATGCCACAGTAGACCTGACATTGCAGGGTGCGGAATTGACGCAGGCATTTACTCAAGCGGCGGGTCCCGCTGGGTATAACGTGATTGTGGATTATATCTGGGGGCCTGCTACCGAGGCTCTCTTCGCCGCACTGACCCATCATGACCTTGCCTCTCATGCTGATGGCTCTGATCAAGGCATACGTTTAGTCAATGTTGGTTCCATGGCATCTCCAACACTACAACTCCCCGCCGCGGTGTTACGCAGCGCAAATTTGCACATACTGGGTAGTGGTACGGGTAATTTCCCAGCTATCCCTGAATTAAAACAAATTGTTTCAGATATTTTCGTTCTGGCGGCACAACAAAAGCTCGCTATTGAGACCCAGCTTCATTCACTGGATGATGTCTCGACAATCTGGAATATCAATAAAAACAGCGATATCCGCTCGGTGCTATCCATCGGATAATATCTGAGATAGAGAGAGCAAAATACGGGTTGGCCGAGATGGGCACAACCCGTGCTATCGCATTAAGATATCTGCAAGAAACGATCGAGCTGCCTGCGCAGTTGGTCATTTTCTTTCTTTAGCTGCTCAACCCTTTCCAGCAATGTTAGGGTCATTGCTACACCAGACCAGTCCAGATCCAACTCATTTTGTAGCCGCTGGGCGCGTTGAAGGCAACTCAGTGCATCAGCGTCAAAAATCCAGACGCTGTCAGCAGGCTCAAGTGGCACAATCACCCCCAACCCGACCACCTCGACCAGTTCATCCTGCATTATTCCTGTTGACTGACATAATTCAGTCACGGTATAGGTGATTTCTATTTCAGCCATAATCTGTTACTCCCACCCGGTGCGAGGATTAAACGACGCCTGATCTGACAGTTGTTGCCAGAGCGCTCGCATTTTCTCGTCCGGTTTTGGCGGCATCACTACCTTGAGGATCGCGTACAGATCGCCGGTGCCTTTTTTGCTGACTAGCCCCTTGCCTTTGATACGCAATTTCTGACCACTTTGGCTACCTGCCGGGACCGTTAACGTTATTTTGCCCGTCAGGGTTGGCATCTCGACATTGGCACCTAATGCTGCTTCCCATGGGGCTAACGGCACCACTATTTGCAAATTCTGACCATCAACATCAAACAATGGATGCGGCGCAATACGAATAACCAGGAATAAATCGCCATTGGCTCCCCCGGCAAAACCTGGTGCACCCTGCCCTTTAAGACGAATACGCTCACCATCTCCCACACCCGCAGGAATTTTCACTTTTAGCGTTTTGGCGGTCTCCGCTCCCGGATACCCCGAAGCATCAACTGTCGGTATTTTATAAGAAATAGAACGCGTCTGTTCCGCTAAAGTCTCTTCTAAAAAGATGGGTAACTCCATCTCAAGATCCTGGCCGCGTACACCGCGAGGTGATCGCTGAGAGGTGTGATGAGCGGAAGCACCACGGTTGGCAAAGAAAGATTCAAAAAAGTCTGAGAAATCTTGGGAACCGGCACCCGCACTGCTGTGCCATTGTTGATTACCTGAATTATAGGCAGCCTGTTGCTGTGTAAAACGCGGGTCATTACGGTGTAGCCTTAACTCGTCGTATTCGGCACGCCGTTCAGTATCTTTTAATACCTCATAAGCCTCAGCGACCTCTTTGAACTTACTTTCAGCATCGGGTTCAGAGCTGACATCCGGGTGGTATTTGCGCGCTAACTTGCGATAGGCCGTTTTAATATCTTTCAGGGAAGCGGTTGGTTCTACTCCCATCACGGCATAATAGTCTTTAAATTCCATGCGGTAATATCCTTAAATTCAATGTGCTATACCCAATAGATTTCAAGGTGCAGGAAGGTGGCAAGAAAAAGACAAATCGGTGGTGAACCGATTTGAACAACGTTGATACTCGCCCCGTCAGGTGAACCTTAATCAGGCTCACTCATCCCGAACATGCTCATTCACGACAACTCAGTGATTAGGGGGACAAATCTGTCGGGAGCAGATTTGAACGCTGCTTGCAGCGGCCCAGAGGCAAGCCCCATGAATGGGCCAAGTAACGGAAACAGCCAACCCACCTGCATTCTGAAAGATGACGGGTAAGATATAAGATATCCCCATCTGACTTATATAAAACTCATTTATGCATATTTATCTCTTTGCCCGCCGTAAACAGTGCAAAGCTAACTGTAAACTATAGCGGTAATTGCTATTTTATGAGATAGACATTGATGATTTTCCATACTAAGAATTACAAATCATATAACTGATCCAATGGCTTATTTGCCGTAGACATCACTCTTTTCTGATTGACCTGCTTGACCGAAGCACGAGCCACTAATTTGCCCTGCAACAAGGTATTACTGAAGGGCGCATCTGGGCGTAATAAGCGTCGTTGCAATAACTGTATAGCTTCAGCCCCCAACTCATCTCGGGGAACATGCACCGCCGTCAGTGGAACATCATGAATCTCTGCCAGATTAAAACCATCCATACTCATAACGGATACGTTATCAGGCACGTTCATGTTCAGTTTATTCAATGCATTAACCGCACCAACCGCCATATAGTCCCCCCCGGCTAAAATGGCTGTCGGCAGTTGGCTCTTATCTCCACAACCTATGATAAAAGCAGTTAATGCTTGCTCAGCCTCTTCCGCGCCAAAGCCATGAGTGGTAATCAGATGCTGCCCATCATCAAAGCGCATATTGTTATTGGCGAAAGCCTCTTTTATTCCCACCAAGCGCAGTTCCATCGTGTTGCGGCGTAAACATTGCAGGGTCAGGATGCGTCGATGCCCTTGCTGTATCAGATAGTTGGCAGAAAACTCACCAATCAGTTGATGGTCTGGCGACACACTATCCAATGACATTTCTTTGTCACGGCAATTAATTAACACCGACGGCTTATGCACCCCAGCTGCTAATGTATGAATGCGTGGATCGTCGATACCAATAATGATTGCTGCTTCGGTTTGAGGATGGGTTATTTTTTCCAAAAATAACGCAATATCACAGCGAGTTTCAGATAATCCACAGTAGCGAATCATCACTTCATGTTGGCTGACCGCCTCAGTAATCCCCTGAATAACTTTGTAGTAAAAAATATCGGTACGTACATCAAAGGCGCGATGAGGAGCAAATACCATAATATTATTTAGCATCAACCGCCCGCTGGACAAATTCTGCAATATCCCCTGCGACTGCGCATACGCCATTACCTGCTGTTTTGCTTTCGCACTGGTATTGGCTTTACCGGCTAATACTCTCGATACCGTGCTAATTGAAAGGCCAGTCTGATTAGCAATTTCTTGTATTTTTAGCTTTCCATTCATTTTGTGATCTCTCTCAAATTAGCAAATGAAAAAATTCTCATAGCCGGTGAATAGCTTATTCAGGCCGTTATTCAATATAAATGC
>NZ_JAZGQA010000225.1:0-6511 GCF_048593855.1 Yersinia sp. 2542 StPb PI | reverse complement strand
GTAGAATCATTAATTAACTTAAGTCAAATTCATGGTTTTTTTATATTTACTGAAGTGGCTTATTTAAGATCTAAGTTTCGCCAGGTTCGACCACCGGATTCAGTCACCAGTATAGAGGGTATAAACCGTACCTCCTCGGCAATTTTTAGTGCTAAATCAGCAACTTCTTGTTTGTTTAGTGTGCCGCTGCCATAATTGAATTCCCCTTCAGGTAATTTATAGACTTTTTCCCGACCAATAAGGCGGGTAAAGCCGGCATCAATCATTTTCTTATTAAGTGACTCGTAATCGCCTTCCACTGCATTATGCAAAACAACACTAACCGTAAAGTACGGCATATCTATTTGTTCCAAGCTATAAGATGATTATCTTTATATAGCACAGCACTGACAGCGATATTTTGACCAAAGTCTAATTGCGCGACATACCAACCAATAACCCTGCTAAAATTATGTCATTAAGGGCGATTGAGTTAATGCGCTTCTGATGATTGATCAATTTGATGAGTGGGTGGCAGTCATCGCCACCCAGACCAGAAGGTGTTTAGAGTGAGAGTGATAGCCGGTTACGGCCTGCGTGTTTTGCTGCATAACAGGCGATATCTGCCTGACGCATGGCTTGTGCGGCATTCTCAGTTTGGCGAGTTAGCGGGACGGCGCCCAGACTTGCGGTAAATGTATACGATTGACCGTGCCAATGAAATTGGATGGCGGCAATATCGGCAACCACAGATTCCAGAATGTCTGTTGCAGGCTTGTTTTGACTATTAAACAATACGATAGCAAACTCATCGCCACCTAAACGGGCGACAATGTCATTTTCACGAACGGCTTGTTGCATGGTTTGTGCCACCATTCTCAGCACCATATCCCCAGCTTCATGGCCTGCGGTATCGTTAACATCCTTGAAATAGTCTAAATCGACATAACAGAGGATATGCTGCTCGTTGTCCCCCAATTGGCTGATTGATTGGGTGAGCCGCTCTTCCAATCGACGCCGATTAATCAGGCCAGTTAGCATGTCATGATTGGCCTGATATTGCAGTTCGCGCTGTGCATGGCGGGCGCGAGTCACATCCTGAAATACCACGACCGCGCCGGTGAGTATATTGTCACGATCGCGGATCGGCGAGGCAGAACAGCGAATCTCTTGCCGTTCTCCTTGGCTTGATAACAACTGGCTGCCTTCTGGTAATAAGGTATTGCGCCCTTCGGCCAAACACTGATTGAAGGCAACTAACTGATTTTTATCTTGCAACGGAGACCACAAAATAAAAACGTCTTCAATAGGTAAACCGCAGGATTCATTTTGGCTACGCCCGGTCATCTCTTCGGCTTTGGGGTTCATCAGTACCACACGGCCTTCTGTGTCGAGGGAGATAATCCCCTCCTGGATAGATGACAACACCCGATGCAGTTGCTCGCGCTCTTCATAACGTGCGACCTCACTGGCGCGCAGTGCATCTTCGCGTTGTTTGCGCTCACTCATATCACGGATTATTTCGGCATAACCGAGAAGTTTCCCATTATTGTCATGGACAACTGTTATGACTGTCACTGCCCAGTAGCGCGTCATATCTTTGCGAACCAACCAGCCCTCGCGTTCCATTCGGCTCGTCGATGCTGCGGTCTTCAGCAACTTCTCCGGTAACCCGGCGGCAATATCCTCGGGTAAAAAGAAACAACCGAAATGCTGACCAATTATCTCATTACTGGCATAGCCAATATTCCGTTCAGCACCGTGGTTCCAGGTATTGACCCGGCCCCAGGGATCAAGCATTAAAATAGCGTAATCCTCAACAGTATCAACCATTAAGCGAAAACGCTCTTCACTGATGCGCAGTGCTTCTTCTCGTTGACGACGCTCGGTGAGATCACGGACAATTTTGGTAAAACCCAACAGTTTGCCACTGTCATCATGCATTGGGTTAATTGCCACACTGGCCCAATAGCGAATACCGTTTTTGCGCACATGCCAGCCTTCGCTCTGGTAATTACCTTCTGCGGTGGCTTTGGCGAGTGATTTCTCCGGCACGCCAGCAGAAATATCCTCCTGTGTGAACAGCAACGCAAAATGTTCACCGATTATTTCATCACTGGTATAGCCTTCATTCCGTTCTCCACCTTTATTCCAGGTGAGAATTCGGCCATGAGTATCGATCATGTAAATAGCATAGTCTTCAACTTCACTGATCAGATGACGAAACTGTTCCTCACTCTTTCGCAGCGCATTTTCGCGCTGCCATTTATCCGTCAAGTCGCGGGTGACATGGACGAATCCCTGCAAAATATGGTCTGAATCATGCAGCGCACTCAGCGTAATATTGCCCCAAAAACGTTTACCATTCTTACGCACCCGCCAGCCCTGGGTTTCATAGTGGCCAAACTGATTGGCATGTTGCAGCCCTTTGGCCGGTAATTTGTTCGCCAAATCCTCTGGGGTATAAAACAGTTCGAAAGATTGACCAATAACTTCTTCGCTAGCGTAACCGGCATTGCGTTCTGCGCCACTGTTCCAAGTGAGGATATGTCCTTGAGCATCAATGATGTATATGGCGTAGTCATCAACGGCTTCAATCAAGAGCCGGAAAATATGATCGTCAAATGATGCTGGATGCAAAGCCATTCCTGTATTTCCTTGAATTAATATTCAGCCACCTTTGGCTGAGCGGATCGAGAGCCAGAAGGGTTAATCTGTTATTGCGGTAAAAGTAATGTAGCAGTCTATCGCTAACAGATGAAATTAGGTAATGAGAATTTTCTTACCAGAAATAAATACACGATAAGAATTGTAATGGATATGAGGGTTACGCTTATCAAGCCTGTCACTACGGGGCTTCAGGTAAGGAACTGATGTCAATATAACAGGGAGAAAGAATAAATCGCCTTATTAATAATAGGGGGTGGTTGGCGTGAATAACCCATAAAAATTGACTTAAGTAGGGAAGGGGTAATTAGTCTGGTCGTATATAAAAGTAATTTACGCAATCATTTCCCTTTAATTTCATTTCCCCTCATTTTGGGCCATAAGATTACCGACCGAGATCATGTTCATTACATAACTGATCTAATTTTTTCACGATACAAAAAATAACCCCGCAGAAATGCAGAAGTGCTTGCATCGGCAACTGTTATCAGGATAATTCTGAATCCTTATAATAAGCATTCTCATTATTAACAAAATTGCAAACTTCAGGGGCATCAACACGATGAATCAAACTATCTCTACCTGCGCAAATCAGAAGCGGCTTGCACCACGTCTTTTGTGCGTCATGATCGGTGCGGCATTAGGGACTTTGTCTGCATCTGTATGGGCAGCAACAGCCACAGACAATACGGCTGAAAGCAGCAAAAAGGCTAGCACAACAGCTGATGCCACTCAGGTTGATAGCAGCAAAACAACGGATACTATTACTGTGGTCGGGACGCAAGAGACCTTCCGTGCCGGTGGTAATGATCTTATTCCAACCTATCTGGACGGTCAGGTAGCTAACGGTGGGCGTATTGGCTTCCTGGGGCAGCAAGATGCGCGTAACGTACCTTTTAACGTGATTGGCTACACATCTAAATTGGTAGAAGACCAGCAAGCGCGGACACTGGCTGATGTGGTCAAAAACGATGCTTCAGTACAGAACGTGCGCGGCTACGGTAATGCTTCACAGAACTTCCGTATTCGTGGTTTTAATCTCGATGGGGATGATATTTCGTTCGGCGGTCTGTTCGGCGTACTGCCACGTCAGGTGGTTGATACCAGTATGGTCGAGCGGGTTGAAGTGTTTAAAGGCCCGAACGTATTTGTGAACGGTATTTCGCCGAGCGGCAGCGGTGTGGGTGGGATGATTAACCTGGAGCCTAAACGAGCCGGTGATACCCCATTGACGCGTGTTAGCGTGGATTATACTTCTTCTGCCAAGGTTGGTGGTGCGCTGGATGTCGGTCGCCGCTTTGGTGACAATGACCAATTCGGTGTGCGGGTTAATGTGCTGCACCGCGAAGGCGAAACGGCTATTCATGATCAGAACGAGCGCACGACCGCACTCTCTACCGGTTTGGATTACCGTGGTGACCGCGCCCGTACTTCTTTAGATATTGGATATCAAAAACAGACCGTTCACGGTATGCGTACTGATGTTGCCATTGGTAGTGCGACGGTGATTCCAGAACCACCGGCAGCCACCTTAAACTATGGTCAGCAGTGGGTCTATACCGATATGGCAACCACCTTCGGTATGCTGCGTAGTGAGTATGATTTAAGCCAGAACTGGACGGTATACGGTACCCTCGGTGCCAGCCACAATGACGAAACCGGGCAATATGGCTCACCAACGCTGACTGATAATAATGGCAACGCCACCATCAGCCGCCTGTATGTGCCTTATGTTTCTGACTCTATTGCTGGTTTAGGGGGGATTCGTGGTCATTTTGAAACCGGCCCAGTAACCCATAAGATGAATCTCGGTTATGCCGCTAACTACCGAACGGCTAAATCTGCCTGGAATATGTCAGGACCAGTAGACACCAATATCTATAACCCAGGGGTAATCCCATTCCCCCCAACTGCTTTTGCTAGCCCTAATCAAGACCCAACACTAAACAGTCAGGTTCGGGCCAGTAGCATCTCGGTGTCGGATACCCTGTCGGCAATGGATGATAAAGTGCAGCTGATGCTGGGGCTACGCCGTCAGGAAGTGGTTATTCGCAATTTTGACAGTGGTGTACCAGACAGTAAAAACGTGCAAGATGCCATGAAAGTGACACCAGTTTATGGCTTGTTGGTTAAACCGTGGGAAAATGTTTCCCTGTATGCTAACCACATTGAAGCATTATCGCCGGGGAAGGTCGCGCCTTGGTATACCGCCAATGCGGGTAATGTTACTGGCATTATTCATGCTAAACAGAATGAAGTCGGCGTGAAATTCGATAACAAACGCTATGGCGGTACCTTGGCTCTGTTTGAAATCACCAGACCTGCCGGTGCCATTGATGCAACAACCAATATCTACGCCTTGGGGGGTGAACAGCGTAACCGCGGCGTTGAACTGAACGTATTCGGTGAACCGGTATTTGGTACTCGTCTGTTAGGTAGTGCCGTGTGGTTGGACCCGATACTGACCGAAGCGCAAAGCAGCCAAAATAATGGTAATTATGCTGTGGGTGTGGCTCGCTATCAGTTAGTGTTTGGCGGTGAGTACGATATTAAAGCAGTAGAAGGTTTGACGGCTACGGGTACTGTCACACGTTCTGGTTCGCAGTATGCTAACCAGGAAAACACCTTAAAACTAAAACCATGGACCCGTTTGGATCTGGGCATGCGTTACACCATGCCGCTGAAAGAGACCAATCTGATCTGGCGTGCGAATCTCGAGAACGTGACCAACGAACGTTACTGGGAGTCGGTTGAAGATACCGGTACTTATATGTACCAAGGTAATCCGCGTGAGCTAAAACTGTCTGTTTCCATGGACTTCTAATCAGAGGTTGATGCCCGTTTGCTAAGCGGCATCTGAACCATAAAAAACCCCGCTATTCTTTGAATGCGGGTTTTTTTTTGCCCAATGATTTTATCAGCAGAATAGACGCGTTTTAGCCATTAAGCGACCCGATAGATGTGCTCATACAGAATATTAAAGCCGATCGCTATCAAGACTATCCCACCAATGATTTCGGCACGCTTACCCAATAATGGGCCAATATAACGGCCAATCAGCATACCTAAGGTAGCCATAATCATGGTTGCCAGACCGATCGCCATGGCGGTGTGGACAATGTTCACTTGTAAGAAGGCTAAACCGACACCAATTGCCATGGCATCAAGGCTGGTAGCAATTGCGGTCATGACCAAAACCCAGAAGCTGTGGCTGCGCATTTTTTCAGTCTCTGCAACTTGTTGTTTCGCACCCTCAAAAATCATGCGGCAACCAAGAATAAACAGCAGACTGAAAGCAATCCAGTGGTCCCATTCCAGAATATATTGACTGGCGAACAGGCCGATACACCAACCTATGAGTGGGGTAATAGCTTCTATTACGCCAAAAATAAGGCCAGTACGTAGTGCTTCTCGAAAACGGGGTTGGTGTAGACTGGCGCCTTTACCAATAGATGCAGCAAATGCATCCATAGACATAGCAAAAGCAAGGATAAGAGTTGCAGATAGATTCATAGCAATAAACTCGGCCGGGCGGCTCCATATACACGTAACCCACCCCCAACCTAACGACGGAGCTACGTGTCTATGGTCTCGCCAACCTTACCTGGCTACCCGTACCACGTTTCAATAGATGAAACGAGTATGTTGATACGGGCGTTTCTGCTTATCAATAAATACCCTTCAATTACGTTAGGTACAATTGCACAGAAACCGGCTACTCCCCATGAACGGCGCAACCTTAACATATAAATTATTATATCGACAACCCCAAAGATAATAAGACAAACCACTATTACTGATAATGATTTTCATTATCGAGAGTTTTGTGCGAAATAGTACATATAAACATCGATAACAATGTGGG
>NZ_JAZGQA010000224.1:0-6566 GCF_048593855.1 Yersinia sp. 2542 StPb PI | reverse complement strand
GATGATAATCATTATCATTCATGGCGAAAGGCCTGGTAATATAGATAATGACGGGGGAATGGCAGTATATAAATTGCTAGTGCTAGACCTATATAGAATGAAACATATAAAAATCACTGCTTACATATAGAAATATGACTCACCACAGGATACGTACTGCAATTTTAATATCATTAAATAATGTGGGTGTTTGTATCTGGGGGGAATTAATAACTGTCTGAAGTTTATATATCCATTAGTGAGTTACGAGAAAAATTGCGTCGTATACCCGTATATTAACCTAATATCAAAGGTAGGAGCTATGCAGTATTGAGCTCATCTGCTATTGCAGCAAAAACATAAATTCAAAAATATTTTCCTTTGAGTGCATCCAAAATGATCACCTGAACGTCTCTATCAGAGTAATCAAACACACAACAAGGATATCAACGATGAAACTCCGCTTGCTACCTGCAATGATCGGCTTACTGGCATTCTCGGCTCTGGCTTCTGATGTCGCAGTAAAAGAGACTACGTTAGGACAAGTTTATACCGACAGTAAAGGTATGACCCTGTATACCTTCGATAATGACAAGCAAGACTTGTCCAATTGCTACAAGGATTGTGCCAAGGCTTGGCCACCGTTGTTGGTAAAAGATAATGCCACTCAACTCCCTGGGCTGGATAAAATTAAACGTGCGGATGGTAGTCTGCAATGGACACTGAACCATCGCCCACTTTATCTCTGGCATAAAGATCAACAGCCTGGGGATATTACCGGAGCGGGCTTTAAGAATATATGGTCACTTGCCCGTGCAGATAGGGCGCCGGTCAAAGTTTACACCACCGACTCCGGCAAGATTTTAGCCAATAAAGACAATATGTCGCTCTATACCTTCTCTAAAGACAGCAAAGGGATATCGGTATGCTATGAAGATTGCGCCGCAAATTGGCCGCCGTTAGCAGCCCAAAAAGATGACAAAGCCAGTGCGCCGTTCAGCGTTGTTGCACGTAAAGATGGTACCTATCAGTGGGCCTATCAGGACCAGCCTTTATATTCTTGGATTAAAGATAAACAACCCGGTGATATCACGGGTGATCAGATAAAAGATGTCTGGCATCTGGTTCATCTTTAAATAACGCGTCTGAGGTTATTGTGGTCACAGCAAATGAAGAACTACAGAAACTTTTCTCTCGGATCAAGCTCCGAGACAGGCAGGCTTTTGAAACCTTATATAGCCAAACTAATCGCAAGTTATACGGCTTAATCATGAAAATTGTGGCTGATCGAGATATTGCCGCCGAGCTATTACAAGAGGGGTATCTCAAAGTCTGGTTTGCTGCTGACCGCAGCCCAACAACTTATCCCTGGGCCTGGATGTGTCAATTAATGCGTAATCTGGCTATTGACCATGTCCGACAGCATGGCCGTCATCATCCTAGTTTTGAAGAGGCAGACATGTTATCGGAAGTGGGGAAAGAAGATGAAACCGATACCGCAGCTCACCTTGCCATTTTAAATCGCTGTATTTTTTCGCTGACACAAGAAAAAAGGCAAGCGATAAGGTTGGCTTATATCCATGGTTATTCCCATGAGGAAATTGTTGAACGATTGGCGCGTCCGTTGGGCACGGTCAAATCGTGGATACGGCGCGGCCTAAAGGAGTTAAAACAATGCATGGACACTTAACTTCGGGTCGATATCGCAATTTAATCATCCGGGAACATCTGGTGAGTCAGTATTTACTTGGCACATTATCCCCCAAAACCAGAAAACGTCTTGAATCTCTGATGGCGGAAGATGAAAGCTGGTATGAGCTGGTTATGCAGTGGCATTCACGTTTAAGTGGACTGGAACCAATGACATCAGATAAGCCCCCTTCATGGGTATGGAAAAATATTCAGACCACATTGGGACAACCAGTAAAACCGGGGTTGTGGGCATGGTTGGGGCAAAGAAAGTGGCCAACATTGTCGCTCGCTTGCGCGGCACTGTTATTGCTGTTTTCCAGCACTATGTTGTTTATGGCCAAGCCGCAAGTCGCCATGCCCAGCTATATCGCAGTTATGTCGTCCGCAGAAAAGGCCGACCACTTTGTCCTGATGGCTTACAAAGGTGACAAACCAGGGGAATCAAGTATTCGCTTGAAATGGAATGCCCGTCATCAGTCAACCGATGCAGGAATGGAAACAGCCATGTTATGGGCACGAAATAAAGATACCGGTCAGACGGTGTTATTAGGGCGATTTACTGATTTAACCGTCCCTAAATTACTCACGCCAACGGAATGGAATACTGTCAAAAACAGCAGTGAGCTTTTCATTACGGCAAATAATAATCCTGCAAGCAAGGTTCTGTTCAAAGGTACCTGTATTGAACTGTCTGCTTCAACGGTATAACGATGAGAATAGTTGATGAAAATTAGAAAGTTAATCATTGGAACACTGAGTATCATGGCATCGGCGCTGTCCTACGCCAGCGGCCAATTTCTCGATACTAATATCATCCATCAACCCAACGATGGCGTGGTTCGCGTCTATGGGCCGGGCGGACCTCACACCGCGTTGATAAAAGCCGCAGAGAGTTTTCAGCAAAAGACCGGACAACGTGTGGAAATAATCTACGGACCAGAGGAGAAATGGTCAAAAGATGCCCAGCAACGTGCTGATATTATTTTCAGTGCTTCAGAGCAATCGATGACGGCGTATCTGGAGAATTATCCTTTTGTGGCCAGCAAGGATGTTGTGCCGATGTTTATTCATCCGGCAGTGATTGCAGTAGCAAAAGGTAATCCTAAAAATATTAAGAGTTTTGAGGATCTGATCAAACAACCGGTCAAAATTGTGGTGACCGAAGGTAAAGGAACCTACAACACCTCAGGTACCGGTTTGTGGGAAGATATTGCCGGGCGTTTGGGCCGGCTGGAAGATATCAAACAAGTACGGTCACATATCGTGGCCTATGAGCAGGGAAGTGGTGCTGCATTTAAGGCCTTCCAACGGTTAAAAGCAGATGCCTGGATCACCTGGAGTGACTGGCCGATTGCTAACGCGGATAAAGTCGATATGGTGACTATTGAGCCGGAAAGACGAATTTACCGCGACTTCAATATGGCAATTTCACCGAAAGCAGATATAGGTGCGGCGCAATTCATGGCTTATTTGACTACAACGGAAGGCGCTAAGCTTTTCACCAATGAAGGATGGCTGCGATAGAATTAATTGCTTTATCTGCACAATCCTTAAAAGGTATCTGTCATTATCAAGAACCAGTCCTCGGGCTGGTTTTTCTATTTTTGCGCTGGGGGTTGCGTGCCAGCCAGACTCGGCATGGCGTGGCGCATAATATCTAAAAATGCCCGTAATCTTGCTGGGTAAAAACTGGCATGGGGATAAACCAGATAGATGGGCAAAGGTAATCCGTGCCAATTGGGAGTTAGATGTACTAACCGCCCTTGTGCAAGATCTTCGCTTACCACCCACGTTGAGGCGATTCCTACCCCGACCCCCGCGAGTGCGGCATTACGTAAGGCATACAGACTGTCGGTACTCAATTGTGGCTGGATAGAAAAACGATGTATGTCACCACTCGTCTGATGATTTAGGACGACTTCATTACGGTAAAATGAGCTTAACGCCAGCCAGCGTAAATCCTGCAATTGGTCAGGATGTAGCGGTAGCGGCTTATCATTGAGCAATTCAGGCGCGGCGACGACAATACGCGGCACCTCGGCCAGCAGAATCGCAATCACCGAAGGATCGGTGACGGCTCCAACTTGAATGGCGCAATCAATACCTTCCACGATGAAATCCGGGCGGCGATCATTTAGTATCCATTCCACGGACATTTTCGGATAACGGCCTAAATAGTCTTTAAGCGGTTTGATTAATTGATCTTGCCCGAACGCGTGCGGCACTAAAACTCGCAGTACTCCTCTGGGCTCGTCCGTGGCCCCGCGCAGGTCATCCTCCATCCTATGCCAGTTTTCAACCAGTGCTTTAGCATGGGAATAGCAGCGTTCGCCATCGTCGGTGAGCTTCATAACATGCGTAGTGCGCTGCAATAATTTCAGGCCAAGCAGGCGTTCCAGTGTCTGTAACCGCCGGCTAATCGTCGGCTGGCTTGTACCCAGACGTACTGCTGCTGCCGATAAACTACCAGCCTCAACGATGCGGATAAATGTCTGCATTAACTCTATACGATCAATGCTAGTCAAACCGGGTTCTATCATACGTTAAGCGTATAACAGTTTTACTCTTAAGGCGACTACCAACACATGTCTACTCAGGCAAAAATACTGACTCAATATCATTATAGGTAGCCGCCATGTCAGCCATTCAAACCATACCAAGTACTTTAGATAGTCCTGAGAAAACCCTTTCCGGCCGGACAGTTCTTATGTTGGCAACCGGCGCTGGGCTTAGCGTTGCCTCAATTTATTATAGTCAGCCATTATTGGGTGTTATGGGTACCGACCTGCATGCCAGTGTAGGTACGGTTGGTATGGTGCCGACACTGACACAGATTGGTTATGCTTTAGGTATCTTGTTGCTCGCCCCGCTAGGTGATCGCCACGATCGTCGGATTGTTATTTTATTGAAAGGTCTTTTGCTTACCGCAGCGTTGCTGTGCAGTGGTTTTATCTCTGGTATCAATGGGTTGTTAGTCACCAGCTTGGTGGTCGGGATTGCCGCAACCATGGCGCAGGACATTGTTCCTGCATCAGCGACATTGGCTTCAGCAGCACAACGGGGTAAGACCGTCGGAACTGTAATGACGGGCTTATTGCTAGGGATTCTATTGTCGCGGGTGCTGAGTGGTTTAGTCGCCGAATATTTTAGTTGGCGGGTGCTGTATATCGGTGCGGCGCTGTCAGTTATTTTTATAACGCTGGTGATATGGCGCGGTTTACCTCGGGTTCCCGCAGCTTCAACACTGAGTTATCCAGCACTACTTAGGTCGATGATTCACTTGTGGCTTCAGTTTAAAACCTTGCGCCGTGCGGCGCTATCACAAGGGTTGTTATCGGTCGGATTCAGTGCTTTTTGGTCAACACTAGCAGTGATGTTACAAGATACTTATCATCTTGGTAGTGCTGTTGCCGGTGCGTTTGGCCTTGCCGGTGCCGCAGGTGCTTTGGCGGCTCCTCTGGCTGGAGCATTGGCGGATCGCCGTGGGCCACATAGGGTTACTTTGATTGGTGCAAGTGTGGCAACCCTCTCATTTGCAGCGTTATTTCTTCTGCCGCTATTGCCACTTCAATACCAGATTGGGCTTATGGTCATCAGCGCGATTGGTTTTGATTTCGGCGTTCAGGCGACACTGATAGCACACCAAACCATTATTTACAGCCTGGAACCTGCAGCTCGCAGCCGGCTCAATGCCTTGTTATTTACCGGTGTGTTTGTTGGGATGGCGGTTGGTTCAGCTTTAGGCAGCCTGATGTTGGAAAAAATGGGATGGACTGCTGTAGTTAGTCTGATTACCCTCGCGGGTGCAGCTAGCCTGGTCGTACGCTGGAGCAATCGTAGCGCCAGATAGCCGTGATTCTGCTCATAATGAGCAGAGAAGATAGTGATTTTGCCAATATAGTTAGCATGTCGGGATGTCTAAGAAAACAGGCACCCCGAGCCGATGTCTTGAGTTCCGTTTTAAAATGTTAAGCCCAATAGTCAGTTATCAGCCCCAGTATCAGTAGGGCTGATTAGCTTTGTAAATAAGCCATGCTCTGGCGAATTTCTCTTTCTATATCAGCTTCAGACCAAATATTTAGTTGTGACGAAAACGGTTCAAAAGCATAGATTCCCTGATAACCCAGACGTTCAAGATTTGCGACTTGTTGCTTACTGTTCAACTTATCTTGCTCGCTGAGCATAATGCGGTCTTCATCAGTCAGTGTGGATTTCAACCTGTTCTCTTCGACGCCGGAAAGGTGTACTAAGCCAATTATATTAACGTCAATATGTGCATCAAACTCGGCCTGAGCGATATCACTCAGATAGTAATGGAAAGTATCCAACACCATTTGGTAGGGGGCGGCCGATGTGCGGATCAGTGATTGTGTTACCAGATGAGAACGCAATGAACTGATTCCAAAGCCTAAAGGCTCAATTAATCCAGTGACTTGATATTTCTTAAACAGGGGGGCAAGTAGCCGCAGTGCATCCAGGGTGTCATGCTCTTTTTGCTCGGCTGAACGTCTGTCACTGGCACTACAGTTCGGGCACAGAATGACTCCGTGACAGTTGATATCCCGTGCCAACTTGAGCATGTTTTCCGCTTCTTGTAGTAGCTCGCCTCGCTGCTCTGGCAGATTAAAATATTGCAATGCATTGATAGTAACAATCTCAATTTGATGTTCATCAGCCAGTGCATTGAGTTGGGCCGTACTTAGCTCGTCAGTCACTTTTCCACCGGGCATATCATTGCGTAGCTCAACCTTATTTAAGCCACATTTCTTAACCAGACGGAAAAAATTCTCAATACTGAGATTCGGGGCAATTTTGCGATTAATACAGAAACGATCTTGCGCGATGGACATGGTGCTCTGCTCCTGCTGTGGTAAATGCTATACATAGCTCAAAAT
>NZ_JAZGQA010000223.1:0-6624 GCF_048593855.1 Yersinia sp. 2542 StPb PI | reverse complement strand
ATTTAAATACAATAAGTTGACAGATATTTTGTAGATGCACAGTTTTTGTAGGAATATTCCCACACAGATTGGTTCGTTTATCTGATGTGAAGTTAAGACAGCTTTCTATATTATCTCCCTCATCAAGTAACAGACGTGGCGGAATATTTACCACCGATTTACTTAAACGAAAAGAATGTGGAAAGCTGACAAGTATAATCGAATAACATTCGCACATATAGTCATTAACCCACTTCATATTTATTAAGTTAAGTATTCATTCATATTTAAATTCGAATGAATGCTCACCCACATTTAATTATTATATTGGAGTTTTAAATGAACAAGTTAACTTTGGCTATGGCGTTATTCTCAGCATCTACAACTATTGCAATGGCAGCAAGTAATAATACAATTACTTTCCAAGGTGAAGTCACAGCACAAACCTGTTCTGTTACCGTCAACGGCGTTGATGCCAACCCAATGGTATTGCTGCCAACTGTATCCAGCAGCGATTTGGATTCTTCAGGGAAAACAGCAGGTAAAACGGCCTTTACCCTGGGTGTATCTGGTTGTGCAGTTGGCAATGATGATATTGATGTCAAAACTGTTTTCGTCGCTAACCAAGTCACAGCTTCCGGTAACTTAAAAAATACAGGCACGGCAGCAAACGTTGAGCTTCAATTGCTGAAAGACACAACAACGACTTCAGGTATCGATCTGAATAGTGGTTTGGCGCAAGATGGTATAGTGTTAAAGGCTGGTGATACAGCAGCAGAGCATGATTTTGCAGTTCAATATTATGCAACTGGACAAGCAGGCGCTGGTTCTGTGATCGCATCGGTACAATATGCAGTTTCTTACCTGTAATCCCTGCTTTGCCGAATAGGATATACTTTAACTAGTTGGCGCTGCAATCAGGCAAAGTAAATGACAAATCGGTCATAGACCTTTTTGAATAGCATTTATACTAGCCCACAGGGTGAGCCTCAATGAGGCTCATTAATCCCGATGATCTTCACAATAGTGATTCGGGTAAAGTTCCCCGATGTGTATTCAGCAGCTTCAAGCACCAACAAAATAGCTATTCGGCCAGTTTCATTCAGAGGGTATCCCCATGATGGTTAACATACATAGCTACAGTTATCGTTATCTGTTCATCGCGTTATTAATTTTTATGGGCATCTCTTCTGCTAAAGCCAGCGTCATCATGACGGGTAGCCGCATTATATATTCGGCGGGCGAAAAAGAGCACAGCGTACAATTAACAAATAAAGACAACTTCCCCAATGCGGTTCAGGTCTGGCTAGACAGTGGTGATGCCCAATCAACACCAGAAACAGGCAAAGCACCCTTTATCGTCACACCACCGTTCTTTCGCATGGAAGCCAATGCGGGACAAACATTGCGGCTGAAATATACCGGTAGCGGCCTGCCAACAGATAGAGAATCCGTGTTCTATCTTAATTTTTTACAGGTGCCTCCCGTCAACAAAGCAGAAAAAAGTAATAAAATGTTAGTGTTGATGCGTAACCGCATTAAAGTATTTTATCGACCCGAAAGTATTACTGGCCGTGTTGATCAGGTCTCCAGCGCACTGACTTTCAGTGTGCGCCAACGGGGTAAAGATGTTGTTGTAACAGGGAAAAACCCAACAGGATTCTATGCCACCATTGCCAGTGGTGAAGTTGTTGGCAGTGGTAAAAAACTTAAAATGAAATCCGAAATGATTTCACCGATGTCTCAAGCAGAATGGGTTATCCCAAATTCATCTGTACCTTCTAATGCTATTGTTAATTTCCTGATAGTGAATGATTTCGGCGGGCAAGATACCGGAAGTTATCGTATTTAGCCGGTAAAGGAAGATTTATGAGGCTTGCACGCGCTTCTGTGAAGAGAAAATTCTTTGGACGCAAGAAAGCATTAACACTATGTATTGCTTTAATCTTACATGTTGATACGGCTGTGGCTCAGGATGAGCCACAAAACCTCGAGTTCGATGAATCTCTGTTTTTAGGGACCAATTTTGCTTCAGGTTTGAATCAACTCAATAAAGAGAATTCTGCCACAGCCGGAAATTACGATGCTGTCGATGTCTTGGTTAATAACAAACCGTTCAAACGCACTACCATTGAATTTATTAAGAATGCTGACTCATCAGAGATTTACCCCTGCCTGAGTGATGAGTTCTTAACTGCGGCTGGCGTACTTCTAACCAACAAAGACGGCGCTGTAACCAACGAAACTAATACCCAAGAGACAGAATCAGCCCCTTCGGAGACTGCTGCAACCTCGTCTACAGAGCAATGTAGGCCACTGGCTGAGCGAGTAAAAGGGGCCTCTTTTCACTTTGATCAGGCTAAACTTCGCCTGGAACTGTCGATCCCACAAGCTTTGTTGCAAAAACGCCCCAGAGGTTATATCGAGCAGAGTGAATGGCAGGAAGGTGAAAAACTCGCATTCATCAACTACAGTTCTAACTTTTATCGCAGTGATACTCAGGCCCAGCAAAATAGCACCTCTGATTACGGGTTTGTTGGCTTAAAAAGTGGCCTCAATCTCGGATTATGGCAACTGCGTCAACAATCAAACGTACGTTATTCCAGTAATGATAATAGCAGCGATACCCAATGGAATAATATTCGTACTTATGTCCAGCGCCCTATCCCCCAATTGGATAGTCAATTAACGCTGGGCGAAACCTTCACCGACAGTACATTATTTGGCACCATGTCGTTTCGTGGCGTTAAAATGGCAACCGACCAACGTATGTGGCCAGAATCCATGCGTGGATTTGCCCCTGAAGTCCGTGGTGTTGCCAGTACCAATGCGCGGGTGGTTGTTAGCCAGAATGGGCGTGAAATTTATGAAACTACGGTTGCGCCTGGCCCATTCGTTATTAACGATTTATATAGCACCACCAGTCAGGGTGACCTCAATGTTGAGGTGATTGAAGCGAATGGTAGCCGTTCGACATTTACCGTGCCATTCAGTGCCGTCCCGGACTCAATGCGCCCAGGTGTTAGCCGTTATAATGCGGTGGTCGGCGAATCCCGTGATTTCACCAATATTGATAACTATTTCACTGACTTCACCTATGAGCGCGGTGTTACCAATCAGTTAACTGCGAACAGCGGCCTGCGTTTAGCACAAGACTATACGGCACTCCTTGTCGGTGGCGTATTGGGTACCCCCATCGGGGCCTTTGGCCTCAATACTACCTACTCTCATGCTAAAGTTGAAAATGATGAAACGCAGAATGGCTGGCGAATGCAAGCAACCTATAGCCAGACATTTAATCAAACCGGGACCACATTCTCATTGGCTGGATATCGCTATTCAACCAAAGGATATCGCGATTTAAATGATGTTTTTGGCGTGCGCTCAACGCAAAAAAATGGCGGGACATGGGATTCAACGACCTATAAACAACGCAGCCAGTTTACAACCTCAATTAATCAGACGTTGGGTAATTA
The DNA here is from genome assembly GCF_048593855.1 of Yersinia sp. 2542 StPb PI. NCBI lineage: Bacteria > Pseudomonadati > Pseudomonadota > Gammaproteobacteria > Enterobacterales > Yersiniaceae > Yersinia > Yersinia sp. 2542 StPb PI. The sequence continues at coordinate 3,169 of NZ_JAZGQA010000223.1, read as the reverse complement.
TGGTCAACTTTCTGCGTCTGCATCGACCAGTGATTATTATAATGATACGCAACGAGATACGCAGTTACAGCTAAGCTATTCAAACAGTTACCAAGACATCAGTTACAACCTGGCCATTAGCCGTCAGCGCACTGTTTATACCTCAACCCAATATAATTGGGATGACGATACGACGAATGAGACAACAACGCGCTACGGTAATACTGAAAATATTGCGACGCTAACGGTGTCTATTCCACTAAGTATTGGCAATAAGAACCAATATTTATCGATGTCTGCTAGCCGTAACCCAAAAAGTGGTAATAGCTATCAGACGTCATTATCAGGTACCGCCGGTGAACGAAACACCTTTAACTATTCAGTGAATGCCGGCTATGACGACAGCAATATCAGTAGCAGTTCAAATAACTGGGGGGCAAATGTGCAAAAACAATTCCCTAATGCGACCGTCAATGGCAGCTATTCCCGCGGCAATAATTACACCCAATATGGTGTTGGTGCTCGCGGAGCCGCAGTAATACATAGTAAAGGTATGACACTCGGGCCTTATTTGGGCGAGACCTTTGGTTTAATTGAAGCGGATGGTGCTCAGGGTGCAACAGTACGAAATGCACAAGGGGCGAGGATTGATAATAACGGATTTGCCTTGGTGCCATCGTTAACACCCTATAATTACAATACGGTGGGTTTGGATACTAAAGGCATTAATCGCAATACTGAACTGAAAGAGAATCAGGGCCGCGTCGTTCCTTACGCCGGGGCCGCTGTGAAAGTAAAATTCGACACCCTGAAAGGCTATGCCGTGTTAATTCAAACCCAAACTAACGAGGGTGAAGGGTTACCACTGGGTGCCGATGTTTATAACAGCAAAAATGAAATCGTCGGGATGGTAGGTCAAGGGAATCAGATCTACGTACGAGTGAAAGACGACAAAGGCTCACTTTATGTGCGCTGGGGTGAAAGCAGCAGTGAGCAGTGTGAATTACCTTATACTTTTGATGGTCAAGATACTGAGCAGGATATTATTCATATAACAGGCAGTTGCCACCGTTAACAATTATGAGAAAAATAATGTTAAGAACAACAGAGCAGTTAATATCTTGCGAACTATCACCGCCAACGGCCACTACTTATCACCGCCGCTCGCGTATTTTGGCTGGAGCGATATTATTTATAGGGCTATGCAGCACCTCAGTATGGTCAGCCTGTACTCGCATTACGGCACAAACTCAACTTGGTGCCGGTGATGGTACGGCAAGTGACTGGGCGGGTTCTCTGGATTATAATAATGGCTCACTCGGCTTGCCGGGCCTTATCGACCTTAGCACGGCGGCGAATTTTCAACCCGATGGGACATTATTAGCCGCAGGTACCTCTGACTTCACCACCTTTGCCCTGAACACCGGTTATGACCCTAATCGGGTGCTATTCCGCTGCGCTGCGGCCGATGTTGATCAACTCTTCGAAATGTATGCCACTAACGGAGATAATGACTTTGGTGGTAAAAATGAAGATGGTGCCATTGCCGGTAATGTTCCCTCTGGTTTTGCCACCTATGTCCGCAATGTTGTTATCAGGCTTACAAATCTATCCACTGGCGAGTATTACTCGCGCTTATGGAAAGGGCGGCGCTTAACCGACCTGGATAAAGATAGCAGTGGCCGTATTTTAGTCAAAGCCAAGAATTTCAGTAACCTGTATACCGAGCTGTTTCGTATTGATTATGTCCGTGCCGGCACTAACAATGCAGCCTCTTACCTGTATGCCTATACCCAACCCAATGCTTATATCGCGTTTAAAGGACCAGGAATTAGTGGCCCTATTGAAGGAACTGACTCAGTATCAAACTGGCCCGGCTGGTATGCCACCTGGCCTGCCTCTATTGGATTGTACAATTATGTCACTTTCCGTCGAACCACGATTTGTGCGGTAACCAATTTTACCCCCACAGTGATATTACCGAGAATTTCTGTGGCAGAGCTGAACAGTGGCAGCACCACTTCGGCTGAATTTAAAGTAGATTTTCAGTGCCAGACCGGCGTGACATCAGGTGTCACTGCTGGCACGGTAGCGATGGGCTTTCTGGTACCAGCAGCAAATGCCGCTAAAGCGCAAGCTTTGGGATTAATGAACGGCAGTGGCGGGATCAGCCACTTGGTGTCAGATAGTTATGGTTCTGCCGGAACAGCAAGCGGTGTAGGCATCCGTATCTACCGCAATAATAGTCCGATTTATCTGCTATCAAAGAATGTAACTCAAACCGGTAATAACGCCGGCTGGTATGGCATCTTCCAGGGCGCCCAAGAAATAACCGGCACGGTGAGTGGGGGTAACAGTTACACTGAGAACTTTCGGGCTGAGTTAACTAAAATCAGCGGGCAAACTGTGACACCAGGAGCGGTGAATGCACATGCGCAAGTGGTTATACGTGTCCAATAATATGTTTTTCAGACACATAAATAGTGGGATTGGTGGGTTACTTTTGTTGCTTATGGTTACCAGTATACCGGCCACGGCAAGTGTCATTGCGGAAAGAACACGTATTATCTTCAGTGAAGGTAGCACCGAAGAGTCACTACAACTGGTTAACAGCAATAGCTATCCGGTGGCAGTGCAGGTCTGGGTGGATGACGGTGATTTGACCGCAACACCAGAGAAGTCTATTTCACCGGTATTAGTGTTGCCCCCGCTATTTCGGCTACAACCACAGGCACAACGCAGCCTGCGATTGATCTTATCGGGGGCCAGTAAATTACCCGTTGATAGGGAGTCTGCATTTTGGCTCAATGTTTACGAAATTCCACCGAAGGTGACCCCTAAAACTGAGGATGAATCTTTCGTCACGCTGGCCTTGCGCATGCAATACAAAGTATTTTACCGCCCTAAAAACTTACCAGCCCCAGGAGATACTTTAGGTAAGGCGTTAACCTTTACTCTTGAGACAAAAAGCGATACCGCCCTGATTCGGGTTGATAACCCGACGCCTTATTATGCATCATTAGCCTCACTGACATTAGGCTCAACTGAAAGCCTGCCAGATATGGTTGCTCCTTTTTCGAAGCTCGATTTTTCGCTCAATCGTTTACCCCCAGCAGTCAGCAAAACGGTCAATTTTGTCTTAATTGATGATTTAGGTAACCGAAAGGTATTTAGCAGCAATTTAAAATAA
>NZ_JAZGQA010000222.1:0-6659 GCF_048593855.1 Yersinia sp. 2542 StPb PI | reverse complement strand
ATTGTGAGTCTTCTTGGTGAAATAATAGGATTTGACTATATCATGAGGATGATTATTTGAAATGGCAGTTCTACAGAATAATTTCGTCTTTAAATATGCGAAAAATAGAATATCAATTTCAGCAAATAATTAGCCAAAGAATATATTGATAATATGACTGTCGAAGAGCGACTACCTTGCACAGGCAGCTAAGATATTAAAATAAGTCAGGCCAGCATGTTAAAATTATACCGGTCGGCAACGGCGAATATTGTTTAAAACCGGTATGGGTCGTGGGGCAGCTCTGAGTCAGGGAAGGGTAACACTGGCGACTTGAAATCCGGTCTGCTGCGGGGCAGATAATCAGCATGCGGCTCAATATGCCGATATCTGATGCAGAGGACATCGTTTAAGAACACGCAGGTTCAGTCAAATAAACCACTGTTTACTGGCTATTGTCGCAGCGCCGCTGGCACCGTTAAATGCTGACGATGAAGCTTGCACGAAGCGCACTACGTCATGGGAAAGCGGGCGGCGCAAATAAGTTCGTATTTGCCGGATCAATGCTTCTAGTGGGAAACCCGGCATATCCATCACCCCGCCGCCGAGCACTATTGCATGGGGATCAAACAGGTTAATGCTGGTGGCAATGGCTTTCGCCGTCCGTTGCATAAACTGCACAATAAACGGCTGCCCGGAGGCATAGAGAAACAGTTCACTTAGCTCAAACTCGCGCGGCGTGCTGTCATACCATCGGCGTAACGCCAAACCGGAGCAGGTGGTTTCCAAACAGCCGTAATTGCCGCATCCACACTGCTTTTCATCATCTCCCATGGGGATATGCCCCAATTCACCTGCCACGCCGTGTGCTCCAGTCCAGGGGGCGCCATTCATCCAGATAGCAAAACCCATGCCGGTACCAAGATAAGCACCGAGGACCAATTGCCGCTCAAGTTGATGTTCATGTACGTCATAGGAGAGTTGCATATTAACATCACGCTCGAATTGAACCGGGCAGTGCAGCGCTGCACTCAGCTTATCGGCCAGCCCCGCCAGGTCAGTCGAGGTTAACGGTAAATTTGGCGTGGAAATAATGCTCTTTTTGTCGTTCTCTACCAGTGCCGGGAACCCCATGACCAGCCCTTGGCAGCATGCATTATAACGTTCAAGATATTGATGCAGTCGGGCGCTTAATCCAGTAACTAACCCCGAGACAATGACATCAGCGGTACGTAATTTCTCACAATGAAGCATCACGCCATCGCGTTTGAGTAAGCAAAAGCGGATATGGGTCGCCCCCATATCGACTCCGATCACCACGTCATATTTAGGCATGCTGTAACACCTCACTCTTGGCATGAATGATTTGTTGCGACATCAGCGCCCAGGCTTTATCGATATCAGAGGCATGATTGAACAGCCCGGAAGAGCCAACAATTAGCACATCGGCCCCAGCCTCAATCAGACGTTGGTAAGTTGCCTGATTACAAGAACCATCAATTTCAATTTCATAATTAAGCTGGTTTTTTTCACGCCAGGCTTTCAGTTCAGCAATTTTATCTAACATTTCAGGGATAAATGGCTGTCCGGCAAAGCCTGGGTCCACCGTCATGACGGTTATTTTATCTGCTTTATGAATGTAATATTTCATACTATCGACCGGTGTTTCTGGATTGAGGATCAGGCCGACTTTCATCCCTAAACTGCGGATCTCCTCGATCAAGCGAAATGCTTGCCCGTTGAGGGTTTCTGGGTGCAGCGTGATAAAGTCTGCGCCCGCTTTTGCCAAAGGAGCGATGTAATCCTGTGGGCGCGTCACCATTAAGTGGCAGTCCAGTGGTTTGCTGGCGATACGCTTCACTTGGCTGACGAAAAAGGGGGACAGTGTCAGGTTAGGCACAAAATGGCCATCCATAATGTCGATGTGAAAATAGTCCGCATTTTGGTCAATAAATTCAATTTGCTCTTTAAATTTCAGCAAATCCATACACATCAGGGAGGGAGATATCTTCATTATCGAGTCCTTACTTACTGATAAGTCGGTCGAGGGCGACAGCGGCAATAATCAGGCCGCCCATCACCACCAGTTGGTAATAGGTTTGTACTTGGAGAATATTTAGGCCGTTATTGATGGTGCCTATAATCAGGCCACCAATAACCACTGAAAAGATGCGCCCCTTGCCCCCGAAGAAGCTGGTACCACCAATAATGGCACTGGCGATGGCATAGGTTTCAAACCCCATCCCGGCCAGAGGTTCAGCCGCGCCAAGGCGGGCTGTCGAAACCACGCCAGCAAGACCGGCACAAATACCCGAGATGATAAACACTACGAGCATGTGAAATTTCACATCAATGCCGGAATAGAAAGCTGAGTTTTTATTGCCGCCCAAGGCGTAGATATTGCGCCCAAGGCGTGTACGGGTGGTCAGAAACCAAAGCACTATGGCGATAAACAGGGCGAATAACACCGGTACCGGAATGCCTAACACACTGGCAGCAAAGAAATTTACAAACTCAAACGAGAAGCCATACACTGAGTTGGCATCAGAAATCACCAGGGTGATACCGCGAAAAATGGCATTGGTGCCAAGAGTGATGATGAAAGGGTGCAGGCCGGTCCAGTTGACCAGACAGCCATTAATGGCCCCCAGCGCGCCACCTACCAGCACACCACCAATCAGTGCTGCGAATATTGGATCGACCCCTGCCAGCATCAATTTTGCGGTAACCATGCCAGACAGCGCCAGAATCGCACCAACAGACAAGTCGATCCCCGCCACTAAAATGGCAAAGAACTCCCCCATCCCAATTAATACGGTGACCGAGCTTTGGACGAATATTTGCGTGATGTTATTGGTAGTAAGGAAATACTCCGACGAAATAGAGCCAAAGATAGCCACAATGATCGCCAGAATGAAAAAAGTGCCGTATTTATCCCAAAAAGCGGCGAAGTTAAACGGCTTTTTCCCAGCCGTATCCGATTTCACTCTTGTGGTAATGCCCATGCCATAATCTCCTCTTCGCTGATGTCATCACGGTTGGTCAGGATTTGCGTCAATCGTCCTTCACAAAACACCGCAATACGGTCGCAAACGGTAATAATTTCGGGAAGCTCAGAGGAGACCATCAGAATGACTTTTCCCTCATCTGCAAGGGTGCGCATCACTTTATAGATCTCGGCTTTAGCACCCACATCAATGCCTCGGGTGGGTTCATCAAAAATAATCACGTCGGGATGACAGCATAACCATTTAGAAATCAATACCTTTTGCTGATTCCCGCCAGACAGTTCTGTGATGTTTTGCGACACCGAATGGCACTTTAGTGCCAGTAGGCTGCGTTGTTCTTCGGCAATTTCCTGCTCAAGCTGTGGCTTAACCAACCCCATTGCACCTTTGTAACCCCCTTCTTTTAAGCTATGGCTGATAGCCATGTTTTCAGCGATAGAGAAATTGCTGAAAAAACCGTTTTCACGCCGGCTTTCAGTGATATAGCCCATGCCTTTTTTCAGTGCATCCAGCGGGGAGCGGGGGGTGATATTTTTGCCATTCAGCCAGACTTCGCCATGGCTGGTTTTGTCGACACCAAACAGGCAATTCATTAATTCGGTGCGGCCAGAACCCACCAAACCGGCAAACCCGAAGATCTCGCCCCGGTTGACAGCAAATGAAATATCGCGGACTTTTTTCTTATCGCGACTGGTCAGGTTTTTCACCTCAAACACCGTGTCGCGTACCACGTTGCCGGCATTTTCTTTGAAGGCAATAAAGCGGTTTTGTAATTCGCGCCCGACCATCAAGCGCACAATATCGTCGTTAGTGACATCCTGAATCATGCCGCTACACACACTGCTACCATCTTTCATTACTGTATAGCGATCGCAAATACGGCGGATCTCATTCAGTTTATGAGAGATATAAACAATGGCCGTGCCCTCCTTGCGCAACTGATTCATAATTAAGAAGAGATAATCTACCTCTTTATTAGTCAGTGATGAGGTTGGCTCATCCATAATAATAACTTTAGCATCGAGCATTAATGTTTTAGCAATTTCCAACATCTGTTTATGACTGATAGATAAATTAGCCACTTTTTCATCAAGGCTGACTTTTAACCCCACGCGCAATAACATTATTGCTGCCTGGATACGCATTTTTCTCCAGTCTACAATGTTTATACCGCAGACTTTTTTCGTCAGGTGACGGCCAATATAAAGATTTTCTAATACTGTCAATTCATCAATAACACTAAGTTCCTGATAAATGATTCCGATACCTAATTGCGCTGCCTGTTTATGGTCCAGTTTGTCGTAATTAATATCATTAATAGTTATTGAACCACTCGTTGGGGAATGAATACCTGACAATACTTTCATTAACGTTGATTTACCTGCGCCATTCTCACCTAATAACGCATGAATTTCATGTGTGAAAACAGTTAAATCAACGGACTTTAAGGCATGAACCGGCCCAAAGGATTTGCCGATCCCCGCCATAGAGATATAAGGCGTGACCATATAATCACCTTAGTTTTTATTCCTACCGAAATCTACCCTTACCCGAGCTAACCCGTAAGAGGAAAGCCGAGTGAGTGGCTGGCTCTTTAACCGGATGTTAGCCGGGTGGGTACGGCTATAATGCTATTTGGTGACCAGTACAGAATCCACTAGCGTAAACTGCGGCTGTTTATCCAATGGGATCACTTTCCCCCGTTGAACCGCTTCCACCAACAGCTTCAACCCGGTAGCACCGATATTCGCTGGGTTTTGTGCAACCGTGGCAGTCATTTGCCCGGCATCTACCATCTTACGTGCTTCGGGGATTCCGTCGGTGCCGACAACCAGAATCTTGCCAACTTTACCTGCATTGGCGACTGCCTGTGCTGCCCCCATCGCCATGGTGTCATTGGCACAATAGATAGCTTTCAGATTGGGGTTGCGCTGCAAAACATTGGTGGCGACATCTAGCGCTTTAATACGATCCCAATCAGCAGGCTGACTGGCAACTAATTTGATTTGGTTGGCTTGCTTAAATGCTTCCGTTGCTCCCGCACGGCGTGCTTCACCAGAAGCGTTACCCGCTTTACCTTCGATAATAGCGACTTCACCACCGGTAGTGCCTAATTTATCAATAATAAAAGCCGCTCCTTTGGCACCTACCGCATTATTGTCGGTCGTGACAAAGGCCTCGACATTGCCTTTAGCTTTTTTCAGATTATCCATATCAATTTTCTCGTCGAGATTGACCAGATAAATTCCTTTTTGCCAGGCACGAGCTACAGGCATAACCAGGTTAACTGAAGACAGTGGCGCAAAGGCTATACCTTTGTAATTCTTATTACTCAGATCTTCGAATAATTGTAGTTGAGACTGAAAGTCACCTTCAGAGGGGGACGCAAATATATCTACACTGACACCTAATACTTTTGCCTCCTCTTCAATTCCTTTTTTCATATCCACCCAAAAAGGATTAGAGAGCGTTTTTAAAATAACCGCATACTCTGCGGCAGCGAACGCACTGGTGGATAACATCATACCTATGGCTGCACCACTAAAGAGTTTTAGAAATTTATTCATGGCTCATTTCTCATTGTAGGGAGAGAGTTCCGGCATGTCTTAAAATAGAGGCATGCCGGTTTTTTATTACTATTATTTATCTCGCCGGAAAAAGTCGACAATAGCGCCGGTTTTTTCCAGGTTAATCGTGGCTCGTTCAATATCTTGTTGTGCTACAGAAACAAAAAATGCATCTAATAATGTGAGTTGTAATATACGCGCTGAGGCGTTTCGCCCTAATAAAGGGGTCTCTGGTGCTGGTGAGCAAATAATAAAATCAGCCAGTTTGGCAATAGGGGAGTGATAGCTATGAGTAATACATATAATCTTCGCTCCATTCTTCTTTGCCAATTCTACAGCGGCTTTTAAATCACTGGTGCGCCCGGAATGGGACACTACCAGCACCACATCACCTTCTTTCAGTAATGCAGCGGACATCATCATAATGTGTGCGTCTTGGTAAGCCTGGCAACGCACACCTATACGCAGTAGTTTATGCGCGATATCGGCACAAATCGAATTCGAGCCACCCACGCCGTATAAATCACGCTGTCTGGCACCATAGAAAAAGCGTGCAGCGCGGTGGATTTCATCGACGTTAACGATCGATTGCCCTTCCATAATCGTGCGCAGGGTGATGTTAAATACCTTATTAACCACATCCTCTGGCGCTTCATCAAACGATAACTCAGCCGGTAACACCTGTTCAGACTGCGAGAAGTAATCAATCAACGTACTGCGCAGATTGCGAAAGCCACTAAAACCCAGCAGTTTTGAAACTTTAACAATCATCGCTTCCGACACCATGAGGGTCTCGGCAACATCCTTAATCGCCGGTGCGGCACTCAAGTTCCCAGGTGTAAGAAACCATTCAACAATACGGCTTTCATTTTCCGTCATCCCCTCCTGCTTCATTCGTAGGTAGGGGGCGATACCGATCCCGTTAGGAATACCTTGATCAAACTCTGACTGACTCATCTCGGTCCCATGTCCAAAAATTGAAGACGTCACTATATCACCACAATGTGTTGACGAAATATGCAATCAACTTCACAGAATTTGATAATTTATAAAGTAACTATGGTTTGTGTAGTCTCTCATTGGTTGGGATTAAATATTATAAATC
>NZ_JAZGQA010000221.1:0-6685 GCF_048593855.1 Yersinia sp. 2542 StPb PI | reverse complement strand
GCCCGATGGGTTTGTTTTATTAAAATTTAAAGGAAAATTAATGATGAAGCGCAGTTTACTGGCCTTGGCGGTCACCTTGAGTATCGTTCCTACTCTTTCAAATGCAGCAGAGATTTATAATAAAGACGGCAATAAGCTGGATCTTTATGGCCGCGTAGCCGCTAAATACCTTTTCTCAAACCATAATAACGCTGACGATACCTATGTGCGTTTCGGTTTTAAGGGTGAGACACAGATTAATAGCCAATTGACCGGTTTCGGCCAGTGGGAATATAACGTAGCCGCTAAAAATGCAGAATCTCAGGGCGACAAAGGCAATAAAACCCGCTTGGGTTTTGCTGGTCTGAAATTTGCTGAGTTTGGCTCTTTCGATTACGGCCGTAACTACGGTGTAGTTTATGATGCGCTGGCCTATACCGATATGCTGCCAGAGTTCGGTGGCGACTCAATCGCTTATACCGACAATTACATGACAGGTCGTTCTACTGGTTTGGCAACTTACCGTAACTCTGACTTCTTCGGCCTGGTTAAAGGTCTGAATGTTGCTGCTCAGTATCAAGGTCGTAATGACGATGGAGATACCACTAAGAATGAGCGCGCAATCCAGAAGGCTAATGGCGACGGTTTTGGTTTGTCTGTTGATTACCAAGACATCGAAGGCAGCGGTATTGGCTTTGCGGGTGCATACTCTTCTTCCAATCGGACCTTAGGCCAAAAAACATTGGCTGACAGTGCGACAGGGGATAAAGCTCAGGCTTGGGCGACTGCGCTGAAATATGATGCAAACCAAGTTTACATCGCAGCAATGTACGGCGAAACGCTGAATATGACGCCATATAAAGCACTGATTGCGAATAAAACCCAGAACGTTGAATTGGTCGCTCAATACCAGTTCGAAAATGGCATTCGCCCGTCCATCGCTTATGTCCAGTCTAAAGGTAAAGAACTGGCAGTTGTTGGCGATGCAGATTTGCTGAAATATGCTGAAATCGGTGTGACTTACTATATTAACAAAAACATGTTTGCCTATGTTGACTACCAGATTAACTTACTGGATGAAGATAACAATCCACTGGGCCTGGGCACTGATGATACTGTTGCAGTTAACTTGACTTACCGTTTCTAAGTTAACTTAGCAGTAATTATTACCCTTTTCTGTGTCGGAAATAGGTGAATTAAAAAGGCGGGATTTAACCCCGCCTTTTTTACATTTATTACCGACTGAAAACTCAGTGAGTGGAATGTTATGTTTCAGCGTTGATAGTGCTGTTCACCCCATGACAACATGATATGAATTAACTGTTCGAGTAACTGCTGCAAATGCGTGGCTCGCTCAGGTCGGTAGTGATAAGGCTCAGTTTCAGACATATAGTTTAACTGGGATAATTCCAGTTGCACGGCGTGTTGCTGATTCTGGGGCAGACCATATGCCCGAGTTATGTGACCACCTTTAAAGCGCCCATTCAATATATGGCTGAAGGTGGATTGATGTTGACAACATTCAATTAATTGCTTGCTTAATGATGGGTCACAACTGACACCACTATTGGTACCAAAATTCAAATCGGGTAATTGCCCTTCAAATAATCTCGGAATAACTGATGCAATTGAATGTGCATCTAACAGCAATGCATAGCCAAACTGTGCTTTAAGCCGGTCCAATTCGGATTGAAGTTGCTGATGATAAGGACGCCAGATATGTAACAGGTAAGATTGACGCTCCTGCGGCGACGGTGTTTTACCTGAGATAAAACAAGGTCGCCCATCGAACAACGTTTCGGGGAATAAACCAGTTGTTGCTGTGGTATACAGTGGCTGATCATCCTCTGGGCGATTAAGATCAACGACTAAGCGAGAGTAATTACCTATTAGTAAGCTGGCCCCCATATTTCTGGCAAAATCATAGAGACGAGGAATATGCCAATCAGTATCTGATAAAGGGCGTGCGGCAGCTGTTAGGCCAGCCTCCACCACGGGGGTTAGTCGGGTGCCGGCATGAGGAATGCTGATTAATAAAGGCAGTTTACCGGAGTGAAAACTTAACGGGTCAGTTAGATTCATGGGCGAACCTCTCCTTGGAAAACGACAGTCGCAGACAATTGGCCACCTAGCCAGTAAGCTAATTCGGCCGGGCGGGATAGTGGCCAATGGACCCAATTTGCCAGTTTGCCAATTTCCAATGTGCCTTGCGTCTCTTGCAGACCAAGTGCCTGAGCGGCATAGCATGTGACACCCGCCAACGCTTCTTCCGGTGTCATACGGAATAAGGTGCAAGCCATATTGAGCATCAAACGCAAAGAGAGCGCAGGGGAGGTTCCTGGGTTGGCATCGCTGGCCAAGGCCATTGGCACACCATACTGGCGAAACAGTTCAATGGGGGGGCATTGTGTTTCACGTAGCAAGTAATAAGCGCCTGGTAGCAATACCGCCACAGTACCCGCATGGCCCATGGCTTGAACATCTGACTCAGTGGCATATTCAAGATGATCGGCCGACAATGCATTAAATTTTGCTGCAAGAGTACTGCCACCAAGTGCCGACAGTTGCTCGGCATGCAGTTTGACCGGCAAACCGACTTTCTGGGCGGCCAAGAATATGCGCTCGACCTGTGCCGGTGAAAATGCCAGGTGTTCACAAAATGCGTCAACGGCATCGGCCAACCCCTCTTCAGCTACCCGAGGAATGACGGTATTACAAACGAAATCAATGTAGTCGTCAGCTCTGCCGGCAAACTCAGGCGGTAAAGCATGTGCTGCCAAACAGGTTGTTTTAACTGTAATGGGGAGTAATTCACCCAAACGGCGGGCAACCCGCAGCATTTTTATTTCACTTTCAAGACTAAGGCCATAACCGGATTTTATCTCTATGCAGGTCACGCCCTCGGCAAGAAGAGGTTTCAGCCGAAATAAAGCTTGTTCGAGCAATTGTTCTTCACTGGTATTCCGTGTTGCCCTAACCGTTGAGATAATCCCACCACCATTAGCGGCAATCTCTGCATAGCTGACCCCGTTAAGGCGTTGCTCAAATTCAGCACTGCGATCACCGCCAAAGACGAGATGTGTATGGCAATCAATTAAACCAGGGGTAATCAGGCCACCTTGAAAGACGATCTCACGTGAGGCATGGAGTGCTGGCAACTCTTTATGTGGCCCAATCCAGACTATTTTACCGCCTGTGACCGCTATTGCTCCTTGCGGTATCAGATGATATTCCCCTCCACACATGGTCACGATATCGGCACCGTACCACAAACTGTCACAGTGAATTACTGACACCATCTCACTCCTTCAAGCTATACCCTTTGTACCCGCCGCCACAGCGCTGCTTACTGATTGAATCACAGGCATCAGTCAGTGCTCCGAAATTTATTTGTTGCTATAGCGTTAATGATGGCGAGTACACAGCGAAATTAAGTTGTATATACAATCATGGACAACCTAGCGCATAAAGTCACTATCAGCAAGATAGAGATTTAAACAATTGCGTAACACTTCGCAGTTCTCACAGAGAAATAAAATTGATCAGGACGTCACGGTGCCTTGTGGGGTAAAACGACCATAGAGTTGATAGCGTGAGCCTGGATACAGTAATTGCGCCGCAGTGACGACCACTTTTCCATACCAGGTTCTTCGGCGAATCAACAGACAAGGCTCATGCTCATCCAATTGCAGCAGTTGTCGCTCAGTCTGGCTCGGGATCACGGCTTCAACAATATGTTCACCTTCAGTCAGAGGCGCGGCTTGCGTGAGATAGCTGTAAGGAGTTATGTGATTGAAATCCTGCTTCATATAGTCGGGGGCCGTGCTTGGATTAACACAGCGATTTTCGACTTGAACAGGGAAGTCATTCTCATAATGCACAATTTGCGAGTAGAACAACTGTTGACCGGGCAGGATCCCTAACGCTACCGCTTCTTCAGGGGTTGCCGGGCGAGCTTCTAGTTGCAGAATTTTACTGCTGTGGCGATGACCACGAGCGGTTATCTCGTCAGCAATGTTATGAACTTCAAGCAGGGCACTGTGCGCTTTTGCTTCAGCAACAAAAGTTCCCACGCCTTGCATACGAATAAGGAAACCTTCATTGGTTAATTCACGTAACGCACGATTGATAGTCATACGGCTGACCCCCAGCTCAGCAACGAGCTCGCTTTCTGAGGGAACGCGTTGATGGGGCTGCCAGACCTCGCTTCTGATCTGGTGGATAATGGCCAACTTAACCCGTTGATAAATTGGCGCCGGAGTATCGTCCATTGCGGCACTTAATTGTAAGACTTTTTGTTGTTCCGCCACGGCGTTAACCTCGTCAAATAAAAGATTTATATGCTAAGTCTACGGTTGAATTTAGCGTATGTATATGTATATACAAGTGAGTGGTTTAATTAATTGACGCCGCTGCTGCTTAGCGCGTTTGACTCTGAACAAAATATTGGGATATCGCTATGCCAGTTTATTTTACCGAGCGTGCTTTCTTATCGAGTGGATGGGCAGATAACGTACAAATTACTGTTGACGAACAGGGGTATATTCAGCGCATTGTGACCGGCAGCAGTGGTACTGGTTGTCAGGTTTTATCCGGCCCAATAGTGCCAGGCATGCCGAATCTTCACTCCCATGCCTTTCAGCGCATGATGTCTGGATTAGCCGAAATCGCCGGTAACCCACAGGATAGCTTCTGGACTTGGCGAGATCTGATGTATCGACTGGTACAGCAATTAACACCGGAAGATGTTGGTGTGATTGCCCGTCAACTGTATATCGAGATGCTGAAAGGTGGCTATACGCAAGTCGCAGAGTTTCATTATTTACACCACGATCCCGAAGGTAATCCATACAATTGCCCTGGTGAAATGACCGCTCAACTGAGTCAGGCAGCGCAAGAGGCGGGTATCGGGATGACATTGTTACCCGTATTGTACAGCTACGCGGGGTTTGGTGCTCAGCCTGCTCAGCAGGGGCAGCGCCGTTTTATTCAGAGCACCGATAGCTATCTCAAACAGCAGCAGGTCATTAGTAAACAATTGGCTAATCAGCCATTACAAAACCAAGGTTTATGTTTTCATTCTTTGCGCGCCGTAGAGCTCAGCCAAATGCAGGAGATCCTACAAGCTTCGGATAATCAATTACCGGTACATATTCATATTGCTGAGCAGCAAAAGGAGGTTAATGACTGTCTGGATTGGAGTGGGCAGCGCCCCGTTGCATGGCTGTATAACCATTTGCCTGTCGACAGCCGCTGGTGTCTGATTCATGCGACACACCTGGATAAATCCGAGCTTGTTCGTTTGGCAGAAAGTCAGGCTGTGGCAGGATTATGCCCGACTACCGAGGCTAACCTTGGTGATGGTATTTTCCCTGGGGTCGATTATCTGCATTATCAGGGGCGCTGGGGTATTGGTTCAGATAGCCATGTTTCATTGGATGTGGTGGAAGAATTACGTTGGTTAGAATATGGTCAGCGCCTGCGTGATCAACGCCGTAATCGTCTGACGAGTGAGCAATATCCTGCCGTGGCTGATTTGCTTTATAGCCAAGCTTTAGCGGGAGGACGACAGGCTTGTGCCAGCAAAATTAGTCAGTTAACAGAAGGCTACCGTGCTGACTGGTTAGTACTGGATGGCGATGATCCTTATATTGCTGGTACAAAATCGGCATCTTTGTTGAATCGGTGGTTATTTGCGGGGGGCAAATCGCAAATTCGCGATGTTTATGTGGCAGGCAAAGCGGTAATAGTGGATAGATATCATCCAATGCAACAGCAATCTGCACAGGATTTTCTGACGGTATTGAAAGCCTGTCAACAGGAGGTCTGATGAGCTTTACCCTTTTTGATTTTGCCAGCTTACCCGTTAGCCGTTGGCGAAATGGCGGCGGCGAAACCCGTGAAATAGCATGTTGGCCCGTTGGTGGAGATGATTTTGCCTGGCGTGCCAGTATTGCTACTATCGAACAGGATGGCCCGTTTTCAATGTTTTCGGATATCGATCGGTCAATTACGCTGCTATCAGGTGAAGGGGTTGAACTATCCAGCCCAGGCTGGGAGGCACATACTCTTTCCAAGCCGTTGCAGCCGTTTGCTTTCCCCGGTGATATCCCTATTCATGCGCGTTTATTAGGGGGAAGTAGCCAAGACTTTAATATTATGACGCGGCGCGGTTGCTGGCAGGCATCGGTATCGTCGGTGAGTTCGGCACAAAAACTCCCTGTTTCCCATAGTGGGTTGATCTACGTTGTGAAGGGAAACTGGCTTGTTTGCCATACCGAAACACACCAACTTACTGCTTCGCAAGGCTGTTGGTGGTTGCCTGCAATTAAGGGAGGGCAATTACAGCCTCTTACTGCGGATAGCCATTTGCTATGGGTCGATTTATTTCCTTGGCGGTAAAAGGGAATATTTTTTGTAATTTTCATTACAAACCAAAGTGATGCAATTCTTTGGGATTACTTTTTCACATGCAAGACTGCTATAACTGATGCTCACATAGATACTGTGGGCATCACCGCTATACCTTTTACAATTTCCCTCTGCCACACAAACTGCAACTAAGAAGATTTCCTCATTGCCAAGGCATGCGCTTGGTCACTCGATAGTGTTCAAATTACCAGCATTTGTTAGATCCATGTCATAGTTTTGTTATTTGCTCTATGCAAAACACACATTTCGGTTGTTTGGTGTTAAAAATTTCAAT
>NZ_JAZGQA010000220.1:0-6701 GCF_048593855.1 Yersinia sp. 2542 StPb PI | reverse complement strand
GTTACGTTAGCGAATAAATGACTAAAGAAGCAGGAAAAAATCCGCGCTGAGGTGAGCGCGGAATGGGGCATCGTGGAGGTAAATGGTAGGGCAGAAAACCCGCTTAGAAATGGCCTGAGTCCCGCCGCCAGGCATCGGCGGTTAAAGCTTCACCAAAGTGGCTGGAAATCAGCCGCTTAGTCAGATCGTGCAGCGGGGATGCCAGCACCTCGGCCGTGCTACCACGCTCCACCACTTCCCCTTCATGCATCACAATCACCTGATCGCTGATATGTTTCATCATGCCTAAGTGCTGGGTGACATAAATATAAGATATGCCATGTTTTTCCTGTAATTCCAGCATCAGATTAATAATCTGTGAGCGCATGGACATATCCAAAGACGCCAGTGCTTCATCGGCAACAATCACTTTAGGTTGCAGGATAAGTGCCCGTGCCAGTGCGATACGCTGCTTCTGGCCGGACGCCAACATATGCGGATAATAGTTAGCGTGATCGGGCAGTAATCCCACTTGCCGCAAGGTCTGATAGATTCGTTGCTCACGAGCCACCGCGTCTAAATCAGTGTTCAATTTCAGTGGCGCATCCAACAACTGGCCGATGCGCTGACGCGGGTTAAGTGAGGTGCTCGGATCCTGAAAAATCATACGGATACGTTGGCTGCGGTAAGCATAATCACCGTAGGACAGGCGATGATCGTCAATCAGCAATTCACCATCAGTTGGTTCAATCATGCCCGACAGCATTTTTGCCAAGGTGGATTTACCGGAACCGTTCTCACCAATCACCGCCAGGGTCTGGCCTTCGCGTAAAGTAAAACTGACCGATTTGACCGCTTCCACATGCTGACGACGAAATAGCCCGGTGCGGTAGCGGAAGGTTTTGCTCAGATTACGGACTTCGAGCAGAGTCTCTGCCATTATTGCTCCTCCAGATTTAAGGGGAAGTGGCAGGCAAAGGCGTGGTTTTTTACCAGCCGCAAGCGCGGTGTTTCAATACAGGTTTTTTGCGCATAAGGGCAGCGAGGCCCAAGGCGACAACCAACGGGCAAATGCTCCAGTGATGGAATAGCCCCAGGCAAGGTATTTAAGCGACTTTTATGTGGCAGGGAGCGGCCAAAATCGGGCATGGCACGGATCAGCGCCTGAGTATAAGGGTGGTGGGGCGCGGCCAGCAGGTCTTCGCAAACGGCACTTTCCACAGTTTGGCCACAATACAGCACGTTAACCCGATTCGCCCATTTACTCATCATCTGCAAGTCATGGCTTATCAGCAAAATAGTGGTGTTGTTATTCTGATTAAGTCGCGCCAGCAGACGGAAAATTTGTGCCTGAGTGGTGGGTTCCATGGCATTGGTGGGTTCATCGGCGATAAGCAGCCGAGGTTGATTAGCCAGTGCAATGGCAATCATCACCTTTTGGCATTCACCTTCAGTCAGCTCATAGGGATAACTGCGCATAATATCTGTGTGATCTTTAATCCCTACACGGTGCAGCAGCTCAATTGCCCGCCGTTTGCGCCAATGAAAACGTTGCCACCAGCGACCTTTATAGGTCCAGCCCGGTATCGCTTGTATCAATTGCCGACCAATATTTTCTGAGGGATCCAGACAGGATTGCGGTTCCTGAAAAATCATCGAGATATTATGGCCGATCACCTTGCGTCGTTCGCGTGGGGTCAATTGCAATAGATCGATATCGTCAAAACGAAAACGGTCAGCGGTAATGCGCCAGTTATCTTTACTGACCCCACAGATAGCTTTGGCGATTAAACTCTTACCGGAACCGGATTCACCCACCAGGCCACGGACTTCACCCTCAGTCAGGGTAATACTGATGCGATCAACCGCTTTGACCATCCCTTCAGAGGTCATAAATTCAATGGTGAGGTTACGAATATCAAGTAACGGCATTATTCCACCCCCGCATTAATTGCCCGGCGCATACCGTCACCCAACAGGTTAACGAGCAGTACGCTGACTAAAATCGCGCCACCCGGCAACATCACGGTCCACGGGGCGACATAGACTAAATCAAGTGAGTCCCCCAGCATCGCCCCCCATTCCGGTGAGGGCAATTGCGCGCCTAAATCCAAAAAGCCCAACGCAGCAATATCCAAAATTGCCATTGATAGTGCCCGGGTAAATTCAGTGACCAAAACAGCGGCAATATTGGGGAAAATAGCATAAGCCAGAATATGAGGGGTGGAAGCCCCGTCCAAACGGGCGGCAATAACATACTCTTTATCTAACTCATCATGTACGGCGCTATAAATGGTTCGCACCATTCGGGGTAGCAGTGCCAGCCAAACCGCGAACATGGCATGTTCTAAACTCGGCCCGACAAAAGCGACCACAATGATGGCCAGCAGCAGCGACGGAATAGAGAGCAGGGTATCCAGCACATGATTAAGAATAGCGGAGCGAAAGCCGTGAGTGATACCGGCAAATACACCAAGGATCACGCCACACAGCGCCGCAGCCAGTGTGACTAACAGTGCCGAGCCATAAGTCGATGCGGTTCCCGCCAATAATCGGCTTAAAATATCGCGGCCGAGATCATCAGTGCCAAGGAAGAACGAAACGTTACCATAGCGCGACCAAGAAGGCGGGAGCAGTTGGTAGCCCAAAAACTGTTGGTCAAGGGCATAGGGTGCCAGTGTATTGCCCAACACACAAAGCACCAAGAGGGCGAGTACGCCGTAGAAGCCCACCATTGCCAAGGCATCGCCATAGAAAAGCCGCCAGGTATACAGCAACGGGCTGGGCATTTTCTTCTCACGGTAGACATTATCGAAGGGCATACCATTCCTTATGCTTTAGCGGCGTCATCATTGCACCCAGAATATCTGACAGGACGTTAATGACGATAACCAACGACCCGACCACCATTACCCCCGCAGAAATGGCGGCGTAATCCTGCTGGCGAATGGCGTTTATCAACCAACGGCCCAATCCCGGCCAGTTAAACACCACTTCGGTTATCATCGCTAATGTCAGCATGGTGGAAAACTGTAACCCCAGTTTTGGAATGATGGGCGGCAATGCATTATGTAGCACATGGCGGCGAATAATGGTAAAGCGTGATAGGCCGCGAGTGGCGGCGGCTTTAATGTAGTTTTGCCCGATAACATCATCGGTACTGGTGCGCATCAGGCGAATGACTTCGGTCGTTGGGGCCACCGCCAGTGCCGTGATGGGCAGGATCATATGCTGCACAGCACTGAGCATCATCTCTTTGCGATACGGCGAAGGTGATAGCCATGCATCGACCAGAGCCAAACCAGTGACCGGTTTCACTTGATATAACAGGTCAAACCGGCCAGAAACCGGCAGCCAACCTAAATGCAGTGAAAAGAACAACATCAACAGCAGCGCCAACCAGAATACAGGAATTGAGAAACCAAGTAATGCGACAGAACTGATGGCGATATCAGCCCATTTCCCGCGCATCACACCGGCAATAATCCCCAGCGGAATACCAACAAATAGAGCCAGGGTAAAGGCCAGCACACATAATTCCATAGTGGCGGGGAAGGCTTCACGCAATTGCTCGCTAATAGGTTGACCATTGATGCTAGAAACCCCGAAGTCCCACTGAAACAGGCTACTGAAATAGAAGCGGTAAGCATCCATTAAGGATGCGCCATTTAACGGCGCATGAGGGGTAAAGTAGCTCAGGCTAAAACTGACCAGTGACAACATAAACAACGTTATCACTAATAGTAATAAGCGGCGTAAGGTGAAGATAATCATGGTTTTTTGCCCTCATTGCTCTCACGGAACACGCCAGCAAAAGAAGAATTGCCAAACGGGCTTAATACCAAACCTTTAATATCATAACGGTATGCCTGTAACCGTAATGAAGATGCTAATGGCAACAGTGGCAATTGTTGCTCCAAAATACGCTGAGCTTGCTGATAATATTCAATACGCGCGGATAATTGCTGGGAACGTAATGCTTTTTGCAGCAATTCATCAAACGCCGGATCACACCAATGAGCATAGTTTGTTTGCGAACGAATTGCCGCACAGCTTAATAGCGGGCGGAAGAAACTGTCCGGGTCATTACTGTCTGTCGACCACCCCGTCAGCGTCAGGTCGTGATTCATCTCCATCAGCCGCGCCTCTTGGAATCGGCCTTCGACCGGCACGATATTGACCGTAATCCCCACCTGAGCCAAATCAGCCTGAATCAGTTCCGCCGTCTTTAATGGGCTGGGATTATAAGATTGCGAGGCGGTCGGCACCCATAGATTGAGTTGTAAATTAGTCAATCCAAGCTGTTTTAGAATCTCTTTAGCTTTTTCTGGGTTATATTCGGTTACCTGGGCCTGATTGTCGTATGCCCATGATGCACGAGGTAAAATAGACGCCGCGGTCTCAGCGGTACCGTAATAGATTGACTGCATTAATCGCTGGTTGTTAATCGATAATGCGATCGCCTGCCGCACCCGCTGATCGTTGAGTGGTGGCTTACGGGTATTGAATGCCAAATAAGCTACGTTCATCCCCGGGCGCAGTGTCAGGCGCAGGCGAGGGTCATCTCGTAAAATGGATAATTGGCTGGCCGCAGGATAGGCCAACACATCACACTCGCCGGTCAGTAGTTTGGATAAGCGGCCAGTACCACCCGCACCCAGATCGATAACCACCTGCGGCATGCGCGGTAAACCTTTCCAATAATCACTGTTACGGAACAGACGAATGTATTGCCCGGAGCGATATTCGTTCAACAAGAAGGGACCGGTCCCCACAGGCTCACGATCGATCTGCTCTTGTCGGCCTTTTTGGGTCAACACGTCGGCGTACTCGGCAGAGAGTACTGGTGCATAATGGGTAGCCAGATGCCAAAGGAAGGAGGCATCTGGAGCCTTCAGCTTAAATTCAACCGTATAATCATCCAGTTTTTTGACACTTTGCACTGCGTCGGCAAATTGTAAACTGTCGAAGTAAGGGTACTCGCCACCATTGACATTGTGGTAGGGGTGTTGTGAGTCAAATACCCGCTGAAAGCTGAATATCACATCATCTGCGTTCATCATCCGGGTTGGGGTAAACCAATCGGTGGTCTGGAAGGGGACGTCTTTACGTAAATGAAAACGATACGTCGCGCCGTTATCCAACACTTGCCAACTTTCAGCTAATTCAGGGATTAAACGGTAGGTATACGGGTCAACGTCCAGCAGGCGGTCGTAAAGTTGTGCTGCCAGGGTATCGATGGTCAATCCGCTACTGGCCATCTGCGGATTAAAGGTATTGAGTATCCCGCTGACACAATAGACGAAGCCACGTTGGCGGATATCCGGCAGCGGTTGAGCAGGTTGAGGGGCCGGGGCGGGTTGCGCCAGCGCTGGTGTCGCAAGGCAAGACAACGACAGCAAGCAAATAAGTAAAGCACGCATAAACGCTTCGCAGTAAGTAAGCAATACTCTTAGTGTACCGTAATCTGACACTCCCCCCAATCCATTGAGTAAAACAACTGCACTGTCTGCTGGTTGTTGCAGCAATCGAGGTGAATAAACAGCAAATTGTTGTTTATACGCGAGGATGTAGTGAGAGCAATGGGGGGCAGCGGCGGTGTTCGATGCTGTAATTGAGTATAATTCCATCATAATCAGTGCGGAAATGAGAAAAATTCTCAACAAAGTGTTTGCAAGTGCTATTGATAACCATTATCATCATTTTGCTCTTCGAGATAAGGCCAGTAGCTTCTGGTTTTAGACAGGAAAGCACGACATTGCTCACATTGCTTCCAGTGTTTTTTAAGCCAGCTCGGGTGCTGGCTTTTTTTTTGCCTGCCGCTATTAATTTCCTTTCATATATTATGGGTATCGATGCCCGATTAAACGTTTCATTTTAAGTTATATTTATCATTTATGTGACCAGATTTTTTGAGCTATAACATCAATAGGCCAATTGCTATAGTCATGCATGGATGAATTAATAATACATTACATCTGTATATATTGCTGAGGCTATTATGATAAAATTCAGCGTGATAATTTCACTTTTAATTTTTAGTGTGATTAATATCAATGGATGGGCTAAACCACCGGATATTGTTTGGCGTGTGGATACCCGCGACTATCAAGAAATATTCAGTCAGGGTTTTTACTCTTTAGGTGATAATGATATTGTACTAGAACACCTTAGTGGCAGCAGTTGCCGTGGTGACCATATTACATCAGCGGATAGTGCATTTATTTCTATCACAGCAGATAAAGGGTTTACTTATTATTATTTAGAGCGAGTGTTGAAAAAAATACCAACGACAAAGGGCAGAGATGTATTGGATTATATTTATCAGATAAGAGCTGATAGTAATATGTATAGCGCAGATTATACATTGGATTTTTTATTACGACTGGGGCCGAGTGGTATGCAACAGAAACTTCACCGTATTTTTCGTTATTCACCGTTCTTATCGGAATGGATGGCGCATAGAAGAATTTTAGCAGAACAAATTATGTCAGCAGCTTCATACCTGTTGCGTCAGGGCAAAGTTATAGCTAATGAATTTATACCCAACCCTTTATATCGGCAAACACGTTCGAGCGCCAGTGCGAATCCTTATCATAATGCTTTTATTGTGCCTCCAGTTTTGAATATTATGCGAACCTAGATGCCCAGGATTGGAATTCGGCCGATGGTCAGGGCGTGTTTTGGCAATATGGGGTCAATAAACCTTAAGTGGGATATAG
>NZ_JAZGQA010000021.1:0-34376 GCF_048593855.1 Yersinia sp. 2542 StPb PI | reverse complement strand
TGGTATTAGATAATTTATTAATTAATCGAACGAGGGCAACTTACCATTCGGCGACGGCACCATCAGGATAGCGCCAAACCGGATTTCTCCAATCAGGGGCATTCTTGCTGCGTTCAATCACTAATTCCTCATTGATTTCTACCCCTAAGCCGGGTTTCGTCGGTGGATAGAAATGACCATCGGTCATTTTGAAATCGTCTTTATTAATCACATAATCCAGCAACTCAGCACCTTGGTTGTAATGAATCCCCATGCTTTGCTCCTGCAAGACTGCATTGCGGGCGACAAAATCAAGGTGCAAACAAGACGCCAGTGCAATTGGCCCAAGTGGGCAATGTGGTGCTAATGCCACATCATAAGACTCTGCCATAGCGGCAATTTTAAAGCACTCAGTCAGACCACCAGCATGAGATAAGTCAGGTTGAATAATTGCCAGCCCGCCATCGGCCAATACCCGTTTAAATTCAAAACGGGAGAACATCCGCTCGCCTGCTGCGATAGGAATATGGGTTTGGGCCGCCAGACGGGGATAATATTCTGCCTGTTCAGCTAATACGGGTTCTTCAATAAACAATGGCCGATAAGGTTCTAATTCTTTAATCAGGATTTTTGCCATTGGCGCATTAACCCGACCATGAAAATCTAAACCAAATTCAATACGGTTACCAAAGGCTTCACGAATTTGTGCCACGACTGCTACTGCGGCATCAACTTTACGGGCATTATCGATCAGGCCCATTTCCTCGCATCCATTGAGTTTAAACGTATCAAAACCAATCTCAGTGAGTTTATTAATTCCGCTAATCACATCAGACGGACGATCACCGCCAACCCAACTGTAAGCTTTAATTTTATCGCGAACCAATCCACCCAATAATTGGTAAACCGGAACTCCCAACGCTTTACCTTTAATATCCCATAGCGCCTGATCGATGCCGGCAATAGCACTCATCAGAATAGGACCACCGCGATAGAAACTGCCGCGATATAATGTCTGCCAAATATCGTTGATACGTGCCGGGTCTTGCCCAATAACATATTCCGATAACTCGTGTACCGCAGCTTCAACGCTACGAGCACGCCCTTCAATTACCGGTTCACCCCAACCAATAATGCCTTCATCGGTTTCGATTTTCAGAAACATCCAGCGTGGGGGTAAACGGTAAGTGGTTAGCTTGGTAATTTTCATTTGGTGGCATCCTTAAAGGCTTTAATAAACGCAGCCGCTTGTTGTGCGGTCTGAGATACCGATTGGCCTGCGCGGTAAAGGTCACCGCCCAAACCAGCACCAGCACAACCCGCAGCCAAATAAATAGACAAATTCTCAGGAG
Source organism: Yersinia sp. 2542 StPb PI (assembly GCF_048593855.1). NCBI lineage: Bacteria > Pseudomonadati > Pseudomonadota > Gammaproteobacteria > Enterobacterales > Yersiniaceae > Yersinia > Yersinia sp. 2542 StPb PI. Next base: position 33,045 of record NZ_JAZGQA010000021.1, on the reverse strand, counting down.
TAATCCCACCAACGGCAAACACCGGCACCTCAGGGGGCAATACGGCTTTTAATGCTTTGATATAGTCGGGACCAAAAGAGACCGAGGGGAAAATTTTCAGGGCTTGCGCGCCTGCATCCAGCGCCGTGAAAGCTTCAGATGCGGTGGCACACCCAGCGCAAACCGTCATGCCTAACTCCACAGCCCGACGGATCACCGCCGGTTGGGTGTTCGGCGTGACCACCAGCTTGCTGCCCATGCTATGCAACACATCCAGTTGCTCGGGTTTCAGTACCGTGCCCGCACCAATTAATGCACGATGACCAAATTCCGCGACCGTTTGCGCGATACTCACTTCCCATTGTGGGGAATTCAGCGGGATTTCAACCGCATCAAAGCCTGCATCAAGCAAAGCGGCCACATGGTCATGAACTTGCGCGGGTGTGATGCCGCGCAAAATGCCAATCAATGGCATGTTAGTGTTCCATTTCATTTACGATACTCCTGATTCCAGCTTGAAAAGCCTGATCGCCATCCAACACCTGATAAAGCATCCCAGCCATCTCTAGCCCCTGGGTATAGCGCTCAACCAGTTTAGGATTGCCAATCACCGTAATACATTCACCAGCAGCAAGCGGATATTGCTGCTGCATCTGCACGATTTCATTGCCAATCAGCAGGCCAGAAAGCCAGTCGCCGACCGATGTTCGCTTCAATCGACCCAATACATGGGCAGCACGCGTCTCAAACAGACAACGCATGATATTGCTGTCATTAAAGCTTTGCGTCAGGCCATCGATAAACGCAGTATTGTCCGGTAATTGAGCCTCCAGCCCTGCCCCCACCAATGAATTATTCAGCAGCAAATAGTGCAATTCACCTGTCATCAGAGTGCGGAAATCCATGACCTGGTCACCCTGCATTTGCACCCATTTACTGTGAGTTCCCGGCATTAAATAGACCGATGAAGGCCGTTCGCTATACGCACCGATCAGTTGGGTTTCTTCACCACGCATCACGTTGCGGTTATCTGGCTTATCAACACATAAACCGGGGATAATCCATGCCCGAATTGGCTCAGCCTCCGCCACATAGGTTAATTGACGCGATACCTGCGTAAGACGGGTTGGACAAGCAAGATAAGGCACTGAAATCCAACCCGCATTGCTGCCAATCATGCCGGCCATCAGCACTGGCAAGTCATACTGTTGCTGCTGCTCACGCCATGGCGCGATAACCTGCTGAAATATCTGCTGCGCACTTTGCCCATTAAAGCGAGTGATCCCGGCTTCGGATCGCAACATATCTACACATTCACCACGTAAATAAAGCCAGGCACGCAGGTTGGTCGATCCCCAATCAATGGCGATATAGCTTTTATCCATAACTCTGCTCACTCATGTAATATCCTTTAGCCGTTTAGCGGAGCTGGCTATCATGGTTAACGCAGCCCGTTCTGCCGCATCAGCATCTTGATGGCGAATAGCGTCATAAAGATCCTGGTGCTCTTGTAATGTGCGCGGCATGTTTTCTTCATCAGGCATGTAGGTTCGTTCAAACACCGCCCGTTGCAGAGAGCTGATTGCCACACTGAGTTGCTGTAATACCGGATTGTGTACCGAAGCCAATACCGCCTCGTGATAGCGGATATCCGCTTCGTTAAATGCGTCTCTATCTTGATGATTGGCGATCATTTCATTGAGTGCCGTTTCAATCACCGCCAGCTCTTTCGAGGTTGCCCGTTCGGCAGCCCAGCGGGCGATAGTTGGCTCTACCAGATTACGCACTTCGCTCATCGCACTGATTAAACGTGGGTCATAATCACTGGCCAGCGCCCATTGCAGTACATCGGTATCGAGATAATTCCACTGATTACGGGGCCGGACAAACGCCCCACGAAAACGTTTCACTTCAATCAATCGCTTTGCCATCAGCGCCCGAAAAACCTCACGAATCATGTTACGAGAGGTTTGAAATTCCTCACAAATTTCCGCTTCGGCAGGCAACGGTGAGCCCGGTGGATATTTGCCCTCAACAATCTGCTGACCAATAACCAAAATAATGCGGTCTGTTTTACTGAGTTGTTCTTTTGTCATGTTCGCTCCGGTTATTTCAGGTTAACCAATAATGATTCCCTTACTTTACGCATCTCTTGATTAACCGTCCCCACAACGCCGCACAATTTTCAAACTTTGTCGTTCAACACAAAACAGATTGTAGAGCTATATTTTATTTTTGTACTACAATTTGGATCGCAAAATAAGCAATCCATCACAAAATGAATGAAAAAAACGGCATAACCCCTGTGCATTTAGAAATAAAAGTCTAATATGGATTTTTAATTCCAAATAAAATGACCTATGCTTAACCGATACCAGCCCATTGCCGATGCAATCGCCACCCTTTTCTCTCCCTATGCAGAAGTCGTCATTCATGACTTAACCAGCCAAAAATTGGTTTATATCGCCAACAACTATTCACAACGGGAATTAGGGGAAGACTCCAATCTCAGTGAGTTGCGATTTGATCAGCACTCACAGGTGATCGGGCCTTACCAAAAGCGTAATTGGGATGGCCGCCAACTGCGTTCCATCAGCACGGTATTACGTGATGACAATAGGCAGCCGATTGGATTGTTATGTATCAATCTGGATATCACTGTATTTGAAAGTGCCAAAGCAGCACTGGAGCTATTCCTGTCAGGGCAGCAACTACAGCCACAACCGGATGTGCTGTTTCAGGATGATTGGCAGGAACGCATCAACACTTATATCCATCATTGGTTACAGCAGCAGCAGCTGACGCTAGCAGCTTTGAATAATGCCAGCCGCCGGATGCTCATTGAGACCCTCTATCAACAGGGCGCATTCAACGGTAAGAATGCAGCCGGTTACGTGGCAAAAATCCTCGGTATTGGTCGGGCGACTGTTTATAACCATTTGAAAAATATAAAAACCAACTAAAGGATTTTAAGGAACCGTCATGAATACATTATTCGATGCCATTAAAGAAGCTCATCAGGTATTACGCCCACAAGTGAGAGTGACGCCGCTGGAATATAGCCCATTGCTATCGCAGCACAGTGGCTGCGAAATCTATCTTAAGTGCGAACATCTGCAACATACCGGTTCTTTTAAATTTCGTGGGGCCAGTAACAAGTTGCGTTTATTGACCGATGAACAGCGCCAGAACGGCGTTATTACTGCCTCGACCGGTAACCACGGGCAGGCTATGGCGCTAGCGGGGAAACTGGCAGGAGTGAAAGCCACCATATATGCGCCAGAGCAAGCGGCAGCTATCAAGCTGGAAGTTATTCGCGCACTGGGCGGCCAGATTGAACTGGTAGCGGGTGATGCTTTAAATGCCGAACTGGCTGCGAGTATCGCCGCAGAGCAGCAGGGCAAAGTCTATATCTCTCCTTATAACGACCCGCAAGTGATTGCCGGGCAAGGTACCTGTGGCATGGAGATGGTGGAACAGCAACCAGACCTTGATGCGGTGTTTGTGGCCGTTGGCGGTGGTGGCCTGATTTCTGGTATTGCGACAGTTTTAAAGAAATTATCGGATAAAACACAGGTGATTGGTTGCTGGCCGGCGAATGCCACCAGCATGTATACCTGCCTGCAAAATGGCCAAATCCAGGAAGTGGCAGAGCAGGAAACCCTGTCTGACGGTACTGCCGGAGGTGTTGAACCCGGAGCCATCACCTTCGCACTTTGCCAACAGTTGATCGATCAGAAAGTCCTGGTGAGTGAGCAGGAAATCAAAGATGCCATGCGGTTGATTGCCCACACAGACCGTTGGATGATTGAAGGTGCCGCTGGTGTGGCATTAGCGGCAGCGTTGAAACTGGCACCACGTTGGCAAGGTAAGAAAGTGGCAGTGGTACTGTGCGGTAAAAATATCGTACTGGAAAAATATCTGGGAGCCATCGCCGAATGCTAATTTTGAGTAAGCAACAGATCCTTGACAAGTTCGATGCAGATGCCATCACCTTGCTGCTCAAAGAGGGCTTTATTGCCTATAGCCAGCAGCAAGTGCAAATGCCCCCAGTGCAACATTTGCTGTTTGGGCAAGCCAACGGTGATTGCTGTATTAAAAGTGGGTATTTGCAGGGTGACAGTCAGTTTGTGGTAAAGGTTTCCGGCGGTTTCTATGATAATCCCGCGCAAGGATTGGCCAGTAATCAAGGGCTGATGATGGCCTTTTCCGCCCTTACTGGCGAGCCACAAGCTATCTTGCTCGATGAGGGGTGGTTAACTGCGCTGCGTACTGCGCTGGCCGGGCGAATTGCCGCCGAGCTTTGCGCACCAAAACATATCAGTGCTATTGGTATCATCGGTACCGGTATGCAGGCACGGCTACATCTGATGTACCTAAAAAGTGTGGTGGCATGCCGTGCGCTATGGGTTTGGGGTCGCAGTGAAACGGCATTAGAGGAGTATCGGCAGTATGCTGAAGATGAAGGTTTCGAGGTTAATACCACACTGAATGCCGCAGAGTTAGCCCGTCACTGCCAGTTGATTATCACCACCACACCGAGCAGAGAACCTATCTTGCAAGCGGCGGATATTCAGCCAGGAACCCATATTACGGCGGTCGGTGCAGATAGTGCAGGTAAACATGAGCTATCCCCTGAACTGGTAGCTAAAGCCGATAAAATCTTGCTGGACTCATGGGCGCAATGCTCAGAATTTGGTGAGATTTCGCAGGCATTCCAGCAAGGGCTATTAGCAACTCACACCTTAACTGAGGTGGGTTCAGTTTTAGCGCAAGGTATCTCTTTTAGAGATAATGACCAACAGATTACTCTGGCGGATTTAACCGGATTAGGGATTCAGGATGTGCAAATAGTGAAAGGGATTCTAGGGTGATAAAAGAGAGGGTAGGCTTTTAGATTCTCTCTGTTGACCTTGAGCGCAATCAGGAATATTGCCGACAAAGTTTACAGGCCGAATGAGCCGCATGGACGCGGCGAAAGGTGCTATCGAGCTGGGAGCGAGTCAGCACCGGTTCGATTAGCCGGTAAGCTGCCGGAGGGTATGGCGAAGCCACAATATTTCGCGCAAGCCGCAGGTGCAGGAGGGCCGGCCAGCCCTCTTGCTCGGTTGAGGCATAACGGTCGGCAATAGCAACAAATCGAATATCAACCGTAACCTGATCCGAGCAGCAAATTAATGAGCTACTGCATCAGTTAAATATCAAAGTACAAATTTCTCTATCGCTACCGCCACACCGTCTTCACTGTTGGTACATGTGACAAACTGCGCTATCTCTTTCAATTCAGGGATAGCATTCCCCATTGCAACACCGACACCAGCATAGTTAACCATCGCAATATCATTACCCTGATCACCCAAAGCCATCACATTTTCCTGCGCAATGCCTAAGTGATCTGCCAGCATTTTCACCCCAGTCCCCTTATCCACTCGCTTACTCAGGATTTCCAGATAAAACGGTGCACTCTTCATGATAGTGAAACGCTCAAAAGCTTCGGCTGGCATCATCGCTAAGGCACGATCCAGTTTTTCTGGCTCGTCAATCATCATCACTTTAGGAAAGCGTAATGTTGGGTCCATCTCTTCGATTGCACGATATTTCAATGGAATACCGGTCAATAACACTTCATGTAGGGTATATTTGCTGATGTCTTTATTCGCGGTATATAAGGTATCAAAATCAAAAGCCTGGAAGCTAACATCCATTTTGCGCGATAAAGCCTCGAAATAGAGGTAGTCCTCAAAACTGATAGTTTCCTGCAAAATACACTCACCCGTGGCGGCTTTTTGCACTAACGCACCGTTATTGCTGATGCAATAATCACCACTGTTTTGCATATTTAATTCACGTAAATAACGTTGGACCCCAATATAGGGCCGACCCGTGGCCAATACCACACAGACCCCTTTCGCCCGGGCAGCATCAATAGCCTGCTTTACCCGTGGAGTGATTTCGTGCTGCGGATTCAGTAACGTGCCGTCCATATCGATAGCGATTAATTCAATAGCCATAGGCCCTCACATTTATATAGCGAATGCCTCATGCTAACGCGATTCAGCATAAAAATGCGAGAAAATGATGTTGGTTCAGACTATGCATTACTACCAAAGAAATTGGTTGGAATACAAAATAGGCATAAGATAATGAGCAGGTAAATGATAAAAGCGAAAGTACAAAGGTAATTTTCTGAGAATTGGCTGATAATGCCTAACAAAGTATGTACCGTGAACATGCTCCAACCCGGTAATCCAATGTCCCGAAACCGCTTTGCCTCAATATTTGCTGAGGCAAACACCAGAAAAAAAGCCATCACTACAATCACGCAGCCTAAAATAGCAATTATAAAATTTGATGCATTAGCGTTTTCATAGGCTAAAAAGAAAGGCACGCCAGCAAATAAACCTATCAATAATGGCAAGATAAACGTAGCAATATAACAAACCAAAAATCTTACTCTGCCCAATCTGCCATCACGAACCTCACAAAATAATTCTGCTGCTAATCCCATGCACCTACCTCTCCTACGTAAATATTAAAAAAATTATTAACGCAAGACTAGCGACAAGAGACGATGAAGTCCTTATTGAGAAAAGAGAATTTCCTTTTATTTTTACATTAAGAGCCTTGTTTCCTGCATTAAAGATATTTAGGGTTTTGGCAAAAAAAAACCCAGTAGCAGTTTCCCGCTCTGGGCTTTCTATCCGATCAATCGCTTATCAGATTAAATATCGATATTGGCTGCGCGTAACGCATTCTCTTCGATAAAGGCACGACGAGGCTCAACCGCATCACCCATCAGGGTGGTGAATAACTGATCCGCTGCAACGGCATCTTTCACCATCACTCGCAGCATACGGCGGCTGGTTGGGTCCATGGTGGTTTCCCACAACTGCTCTGGGTTCATTTCACCCAAGCCTTTATAGCGCTGAATTGCCAAGCCACGGCGAGACTCTTTCACTAACCAGTCCAGCGCATCTTCAAAGCTTGAAACCGGCACTCGGCGTTCGCCACGTTCAACAAATGCGCCTTCTTCAATTAAGCCACGCAGTTTTTCGCCCAGTAGGCAGATCTTGCGATACTCACCGCCGTGGACAAAATCAAAGTCCAGATCATAATCGGTATCTACACCGTGGGTACGGATACGCAATATTGGCTCGAACAATTGACGCTCACGGTTTTCGCGCACCACAGAACTGTAGCTGCTGCCGTGCTGCTCTTTTTCATTCAGTAACACCACCAGCGAATCAATCCACTGTGTCACCACTTCTTTATCGCTCAAATCCTCTTCTTTCAAGGTTGGCTGATAAATCAGGTTATTCAGCAAAGCACGCGGATAACGGCGCTCCATACGAGCAATGGTCTTCTGAACGCTATAATGCTCAGCAACCAGTTTCTCAAAATGCTCGCCCACTAGCGGTGGTGCCTCAGGATTGACGTGTAATGCAGCGCCATCCAGTGCCAGTGTCATCTGATACTGTTCCATCGCATCATCATCTTTGATGTATTGCTCTTGTTTGCCTTTTTTCACTTTATACAGTGGCGGCTGAGCGATAAACACATGGCCACGCTCAATAATTTCCGGCATCTGACGGTAGAAGAAGGTCAATAGCAACGTGCGGATGTGAGAACCATCCACGTCGGCATCGGTCATGATAATGATATTGTGGTAGCGCAGTTTGTCAGGGTTATATTCATCCCGGCCAATACCACAACCCAATGCAGTAATCAGCGTTGCGACTTCCTGTGAAGAAAGCATTTTGTCAAAGCGCGCTTTCTCAACGTTCAGGATTTTACCTTTCAACGGCAAAATGGCCTGGTTCTTACGGTTACGGCCTTGTTTCGCAGAGCCGCCCGCAGAGTCCCCTTCCACTAAGTAGAGTTCGGACAACGCCGGATCTCGTTCCTGACAATCTGCCAGTTTGCCTGGCAAACCTGCCAGGTCCAGCGCGCCTTTACGGCGTGTCATTTCACGCGCTTTACGTGCAGCTTCACGTGCACGGGCAGCATCGATAATTTTGCCAACCACGATTTTGGCGTCGCTTGGGTTTTCCAGCAAATACTCAACCAACTTCTCGTTCATCAGCGTTTCGACCGCAGTTTTCACTTCAGAAGAAACCAATTTATCTTTGGTCTGTGAGGAGAATTTAGGGTCCGGCACTTTAACAGAAACAACAGCAATCAGGCCTTCACGGGCATCATCACCAGTGGCACTGATTTTCGCTTTCTTGCTGTAGCCTTCTTTGTCCATATAGCTGTTCAGCGTACGGGTCATCGCCGTGCGGAAGCCCACCAAGTGAGTACCACCATCGCGCTGCGGAATGTTATTGGTGAAGCAGTAGATATTTTCTTGGAAACCATCGTTCCACTGCAATGCCACTTCCACACCGATATCATCTTTCATGGTGGAGAAATAGAACACTTTCGGGTGGATCGGGGTTTTGTTTTTATTCAGATACTCAACAAACGCCCGAATACCCCCTTCATAATGGAAGTGGTCTTCTCTGTCGTTACGCTTGTCTTTCAGTTTGATTGATACACCGGAGTTCAGGAATGACAGCTCGCGCAGACGCTTAGCCAGAATTTCATACTGGAATTCGATGTTATTGGTAAAGGTCTGGAAACTCGGCCAGAAACGCACGGTCGTCCCGGTCTGATCGGTTTCACCCACCACTTTCAGTGGTGCCTGAGGCACGCCCATTTTGTAGGTTTGCTCGTGAACTTTTCCTTCACGACGAATAACCAATTCCAGCTTTTCAGACAGGGCGTTAACAACGGACACACCCACGCCGTGCAAACCGCCGGAAACTTTGTAAGAGTTATCGTCAAATTTACCGCCAGCATGCAACACGGTCATGATGACCTCTGCGGCTGATACCCCTTCCTCTTCGTGCATACCGGTTGGGATACCACGGCCATCATCCTGCACAGAAACAGAGTTATCCGAATGGATGGTGACTATAATTTCTTTACAGTGGCCAGCGAGGGCTTCGTCGATAGCGTTGTCCACAACCTCGAATACCATGTGGTGCAGACCGGTACCGTCATCAGTATCACCGATATACATGCCCGGACGCTTACGAACCGCATCCAGCCCTTTTAATACCTTGATACTTGAGGAGTCATAAGTATTCGACATCAACGTTTCTCGCTCATTTTTAATCCTGTGGTTGAACCTCTATTTTGCCATGTTCCACGCGGAACATCTTGCCCTTTTCGCCTACCATGTCGGCAACTTGCTCAGCACTCACTGCGCTGACAAAAACCTGTGCCTGGGTAGCCTTGAGACGCTCGGCCAATAATCGACGACGGCCGGTGTCCAATTCGGAAGCAAAATCGTCAAGCAGATACAGGCAACGCCGCCCGCTCTGTCGGGTGAGAAACTCACCCTGCGCTAACCGCAGTGCGCACATCAGCAACTTCAACTGACCACGCGATAGCAAATCTTCTACCGGCGTACCCTCGGCCCGAATGCGGAAATCCGCTTTATGTGGCCCGATGGCGGTATAAGTTAGCGCGCGGTCACGCTCAAACTGGCGTTCCAGCAACTCACCATAGTCACTCTCTTTATCCCAACCGCGCTGGAAAGAGAAACTCAAGGCGAACTCTGGCAGGAACAGGGCGCATGTGGCTGAAATATCTGCCGCAATTGCATCACTGTATGCCGCCCGCCACTCACTAATGCGTTCAGCCAGTGGGATAATTTCCTGATCCCAAGGCCGGATTTGCGCATAGCGACTAACCTGGCGCAGCGCGGCGTTGCGCTGCTTAAGTAATCTTTTTAGATTGCTCCAGGCCGTAAAAAAACCGGGTTCATTATGAAAGCAACCCCAGTCTAAAAAAGCGCGCCGGAATTTTGGCCCGCCATTCAATAAGGTGAACCCCTCAGGGGTGATCAATTGCATGGGCAGCATTTGCGCCAATTCGGCCACTTTGTGGCCGTCAGTGCCATCGATCCGCACCTTGCTATCACCCTGGCGGCTTTTACTTAGCCCAATAGATGATTCACGTTCATTCACATCAACCCGGCCATGTAACACAAACTCGGCACAGTCGTGACGGATCACTCTGCCAGCTTGTAAACTACGAAAGGCCCTACCATGGCCAAGGGTATAAATCGCCTCTAACACACTGGTTTTACCGCTACCGTTGGGGCCAACTAAAAAATTAAACCCCGCCGCCAGCGCCAAGTCTGCCGATTCGATATTACGAAAATCTTTAATTAACAACCGTGTCAGAGCCATGCTGCAAATGTCTTCATTATTGAACATCAAACCATCAAGGGCGTTATCGCATTACCTCTGAAAGAGGGCGTAATTGTCGCAGACAGATTGGGTGCGGACAGCGCACAACCACCGGAGCGTACTTAATGTACGTGAGGATGGTGAGCACTGCCCAATCCCAAGCTGGCAATAAGATAGCCCGCTATAGTTCAAAGACGCATTGGCATGACAACGTAGGCCGCAGCCTGACTGGCACCGTCTTCAATCTGCACACTGGAGACCGAATCGGTCAATAACAGGCGCACATCTTCGCATTTCAGTGCATTCAGCACATCAAGTACATAGCTGACGTTGAAACCGATCTCCATTTCTGTTCCCTCGTAGCTAACATCGAGGATTTCTTCCGCTTCTTCCTGTTCAGGGTTATTGGCGGTGATTTTGAGCTGATTGTGACTGACATAGAGCCGAACGCCGCGGAACTTCTCATTTGACAAAATTGCTGCTCGGGCAAAAGCCTGTTTCAGCAAGTCACAACCCGCTTCTAGCGTTTTGTCAGGGTTCTTCGGCAATACCCGGCGATAATCAGGGAAACGGCCATCAACTAGCTTAGAGGTGAAAATAAAATCCCCCACATGCGCGCGGATGTTGTTGCTGCCGATTTGCAGGCGCAGTGGTGTATCACCTCCATCCAATAACCTGACCAGCTCCATCACACCTTTACGCGGCACGATCACCGAATGTGAAGGTAATGTCTGCCCGATTGGCATGGAACATACCGCCAAACGGTGGCCATCGGTCGCCACAGTGCGCAGCTCTTCACCTTCAGTCTCAAACAGCATACCGTTCAAGTAATAGCGCACATCCTGATGAGCCATCGAGAACTGAGTGGACTCAATCAGACGTTTCAGTGTGGCTTGCGGTAAGGTGAACTCCACCTCACTCTGCCAATCATCCAGATTAGGGAAGTCCGCCGCGGGCAGGGTAGACAGCGAGAAGCGGCTACGGCCAGAGCGCACCAGTAGACGATCACCATCCAGTGCCACCGTGATTTCTGCCCCTTCTGGCAAACCGCGCCAGATATCAAAAAACTTCCGGGCCGGTACGGTGGTTGCTCCCTGGGTATGGGGATTTGACAACGCAACGCGCGCGACCATCTCCATTTCCAGATCGGTCCCCGTCAGCAACAAAGAGCCTTCGGTCACTTGCAACAACAAGTTACCTAAAATTGGCAACGTAGGACGTCCACCCAGCGGGCTACTGACCTGTTGCAGCGGTTTTAGCAGATGCTCACGTTCAATGATAAATTTCATAGCGCTAGGAGGATAATGTTCTGATTAAGTTAGAGAAATCTTCTTTGATGTCGTGGCTTTCTTCACGCAATTGCTCAATCTTGCGGCAAGCATGCAACACCGTGGTATGGTCGCGGCCACCAAACGCATCGCCGATTTCAGGCAGGCTGTGGTTGGTTAACTCTTTTGCCAGCGCCATCGCCATTTGGCGCGGGCGGGCCACCGAACGAGAACGCCGTTTGGAGAGCAGGTCAGCGACCTTAATTTTATAATATTCTGCGACAGTCTTTTGAATATTATCGATGGTAACCAGCTTTTCCTGCAATGCCAGCAAGTCACGCAGAGCTTCGCGAACAAAATCAATGGTGATTGCCCGACCGGTAAAGTTGGCATTAGCTATCACACGGTTCAATGCCCCTTCCAGCTCACGCACATTGGAACGCAGACGCTTGGCAATAAAGAACGCAACCTCACCGGGCAAGCGAATATCATTTTCATCCGCTTTCTTCATCAGGATCGCGACTCGGGTTTCCAGTTCCGGCGGCTCAATAGCAACCGTTAAACCCCAGCCAAAACGCGATTTCAAACGATCTTCGACGCCATTGATCTCTTTTGGATAGCGATCTGAGGTCAAAATGATCTGCTGATTACCTTCCAATAAGGCATTAAAGGTGTGGAAAAACTCTTCCTGGGAACGCTCTTTATTGGCAAAGAACTGAATATCATCGATTAATAATGCATCAACGGAACGATAATAGCGTTTAAATTCTTCTATCGCGTTGTTCTGCAAAGCCTTAACCATGTCCTGTACAAAACGCTCCGAATGCATGTAAACCACTTTGGCATTGGCTTTACGCGCCATGATGCCATTCCCTACTGCATGTAACAGGTGAGTCTTACCCAAACCTGTACCGCCATAGAGGAATAACGGGTTATATGCGCCACCCGGATTATCAGCAACCTGACGTGCCGCAGCACGAGCCAGTTGGTTGGATTTACCTTCAACGAAGTTATCAAATGTGTGCTTCGGGTTCACATTCGAACGGTAAGAATGTTCAGGTTGAGCGGGCGAACTGTCCCAACTCGGGCGTACAGGGGCGCTGCGGGTAACCGGAGCGACAGGTGCACTAACACTGGCGGTTACTGGATGGCTGTGTGTTCTTACCGCCGGTTTACTCCCTACTTCAAAACGCAGTAAAGGAACCTCGGAACCACAAAAGTCATTAAGTAAGCCATTGATATTGTTTAAGTACTTATCACGGACCCAGTCCAGTACAAAACGATTAGGGGCGTAAAGCGCCAGAGTATTGTCACTCAGTTCCGCCTGTAGGGGGCGTATCCACATACTAAATTCTGTGGCAGGTAACTCATCCTGCAATCGGGCAAGACACTGCTGCCAAAGCGAAAGTGACACGGCGGACTCCACTCGAACAAGATCAATAAAAGAAAGAAATCAGGATTTTTTGTAACTCATCGTTTTTGACACACGCCAATATGGCCTGTAGCAAGCCAAAGTGACATGCGAACCGTTTTTCGGTTGTTTTTACGACTAACATCCCCCTGCGATCCCGGAGTAGTGATCCAGAGTAGCGGATGCGATCGGAATGGCGGATCATAGCGCAAAAGGAGCAATAGATCCTCCCCTTCCTCACAGATTAGATCCTTTTTATCCACAGGACATAACTTCTGTTAGGAGTGTAACCCAGTGCACAGCTTTTCGTGTCCCTCATCAGCAATAATCGCAAAATATTTCAGAATATACTGGTATCACCTTCCCCTTTTCTAACAACTGATCCTCATTAATCCACAAAGGATCTCACGGTGATCCTTGCGATTTGTCTGGGAGTCCGTATAATCCTCAGCCCTACGTGTGATGCCTGTGTTCTTGATGGCTTTGGCCAAAAAGAAACCAGCGGTGAACACGGGCAGGCTCTTGGTAAACTCCCGATACAGAAAACTTCTGTGCGGGCGGGCGCAATGTCAATTGACTCAGGACTGTACAATTATTACAATCCCGCTTCTTTATATGTTGCGATTGAGGCGTCGGTGTCTTCACTCCGAGCAGCCAAACGCGTTTACTGAATCAGTAATTATTTTAAGTTTAGGTAGAAATCGCTATGAAACGCACTTTCCAACCGTCCGTATTGAAGCGCAACCGTAGCCACGGTTTCCGTGCTCGTATGGCCACCAAAAATGGTCGTCAAGTTCTGGCTCGCCGTCGTGCGAAAAGCCGTACTCGTCTGACTGTTTCTAAGTAATAAAAGCTAACCATCTCAGTGGTTAAGCTAGCATTTCCTAGGGAGTTACGTTTGTTAACTCCCAGTCATTTCACTTTTGTCTTCCAGCAGCCACAACGGGCTGGCACGCCGCAAATCACCATCCTCGGCCGCCTGAACGAGCTGGGGCATCCCCGCATCGGTCTTACCGTCGCCAAAAAACATGTCAAACGTGCTCACGAACGTAACCGGATAAAGCGCCTCACACGCGAAAGCTTCCGTTTGCATCAGCATACGTTACCGTCTATGGATTTTGTCGTTTTGGTGAAAAAGGGTGTGGCTGACCTCGATAACCGTGCGTTGACGGAAGCTTTGGAAAAATTATGGCGTCGCCACTGTCGCCAGGCTCCCGCATCCTGATCGGGCTAATCAGGGGCTATCAGCTCGTGATTAGTCCGCTGCTGGGGCCGCGTTGTCGTTTCCATCCGACATGCTCTCATTATGGAATTGAGGCATTGCGCCGGTTTGGGATGATAAAAGGCAGTTGGTTAACACTGAAACGCGTATTAAAATGCCACCCTTTGAACCCAGGTGGCGATGATCCCGTGCCGCCGAAACCCGACGATAACAGAGAACACTAACGATGGATTCGCAACGCAATCTTCTACTCATCGCTCTGCTGTTCGTGTCTTTCATGATCTGGCAAGCCTGGCAAGTGGATAACAGTCCACAACCAGCCGCTCAGACCACGCAACAGACTGCGAATACTGCTACCGGTGATAAAGCAAGCCAGGCTGTGCCCGGCAGTGGTCAGGGTCAACTGATTACTGTAAAAACTGATGTGCTGTCTCTGACCATTAATACCCGTGGTGGTGACATCGAGCAGGCTAACCTGCTGGCTTACCCGGATGCTCTGGGTTCAGATAAAACTTTCGAATTACTGGAAACCACTCCAGCTTTCGTCTATCAGGCGCAAAGCGGCCTGACAGGCAAAAGCGGCCCGGATAATCCAGCTAACGGTGAGCGCCCACTGTTTGAAGCGCCTCAAACCAGCTTTGTATTGGCTGACGGTCAGGATGAACTGCGTATTCCATTGACCTTTACCGGCAAAGATGGCTCCGTTTTCACCAAGACTTTTGTGCTAAAACGTAACGATTACGCCATTGGCGTGGATTATCACGTTAAAAACGCCTCTGCTGCCCCGCTGGAGCTGACGCTGTTTGGCCAGTTGAAGCAAAGCATCAATTTGCCTAAACACCGTGATACCGGCAGCAATAACTTTGCGCTGCACACCTATCGTGGCGCGGCTTACTCTTCTGATGACACTAAATATAAAAAATACAGCTTTAGTGATATCGAAGACAAAAATATGGACATCACCACCAAAGGTGGCTGGGTAGCCATGTTGCAACAGTATTTTGCAACCGCCTGGATCCCGGCAGCTAATGAAACCAACACTTTCTACTCTTCTGATTTGGGTAATGGTCTGGCGGCTATCGGCTTTAAAGGTGCGCCAGTTATTATTCAACCGGGTGAGCAGAAACAACTGGGTGCTACCTTATGGGTTGGCCCAGAAATTCAGGACAAAATGGCGGCCATTGCGCCACATCTGGACCTGACTGTTGATTATGGTTGGTTATGGTTTATTTCTCAGCCACTGTTCAAACTGTTGAAATTCATTCACAGCTTTGTCGGTAACTGGGGCTTCTCCATCATCGTGATTACCTTTATCGTGCGCGGTATCATGTACCCGCTGACAAAAGCGCAATACACCTCGATGGCGAAAATGCGTTTGCTACAGCCTAAACTGGCTGCCATGCGTGAGCGTATCGGTGACGATAAGCAGCGTATGAGTCAGGAGATGATGGCGCTGTACAAAGCTGAGAAGGTTAACCCGCTGGGTGGCTGCTTACCGCTGGTCATTCAGATGCCTATCTTCCTGGCGTTGTACTACATGTTGATGAGTTCCGTTGAGTTGCGTCATGCGCCATTCATCCTGTGGATTCATGACCTGTCAGCACAAGACCCGTACTACATTCTGCCGATTCTGATGGGTATCACCATGTACTTCATTCAGAAGATGTCACCAACTACCGTGACGGACCCAATGCAGCAGAAGATAATGACCTTTATGCCAGTTATCTTCACTGTGTTCTTCCTGTGGTTCCCGGCTGGTCTGGTACTGTACTATATCGTCAGTAACCTGGTGACCATCCTGCAACAGCAGTTGATTTATCGTGGTCTGGAAAAACGTGGTTTACATAGCCGCGATAAGAAGAAACAGTCTTAACATGATAGATACCCCAGTCACTGGCATACGTCAGTAACTGGGGAGAGCAGCTAACAAACGCTGCGACTGCAATTAAGAAGGGTATATGAGGCGGTCATAGCTATATGACCGCCTTATTCTTTTAAAGAGAGAAATAACCATGAGCACCACTGATACTATCGTGGCACAAGCAACCCCGCCAGGCCGTGGTGGTGTTGGTATTTTACGTGTTTCAGGTCGTGCTGCCGCAGACGTGGCGCAGGCGGTTTTGGGCAAATTGCCCAAGCCTCGCTATGCCGATTATCTGCCGTTTAAAGATACTGATGGCAGTACATTAGACCAAGGTATCGCTCTCTACTTCCCCGGCCCCAATTCCTTTACTGGCGAGGACGTGCTGGAACTGCAAGGTCACGGTGGTCCGGTTATACTGGATTTACTGTTAAAACGCATTCTGGCGCTGCCAGGGCTGCGCATTGCCCGTCCGGGTGAGTTTTCTGAACGCGCGTTTTTAAATGACAAGCTGGATTTGGCTCAAGCAGAAGCGATTGCCGACCTGATTGATGCCAGCTCGGAGCAAGCCGCCCGCTCAGCAGTAAATTCATTGCAGGGTGCATTTTCAGTTAAAATCCATCAATTGGTGGAAGCACTTACTCACTTGCGAATCTACGTCGAAGCTGCCATTGACTTCCCCGATGAGGAAATTGACTTCCTTTCTGATGGCAAGATTGAAGGCCAGTTGAACGGTGTGATGGCCGATCTTGAGCAGGTGCGCACTGAAGCACGGCAAGGCAGCTTGTTGCGTGAAGGGATGAAAGTGGTCATTGCCGGCCGCCCAAATGCCGGTAAATCAAGCCTGCTCAATGCGTTAGCGGGCCGTGAAGCGGCAATCGTAACCGATATCGCAGGCACAACTCGTGATGTTTTACGGGAACATATTCATATCGATGGGATGCCATTGCATATCATCGATACTGCTGGCTTACGTGAAGCCAGTGACGAAGTTGAGCGCATTGGTATCGAACGGGCGTGGAATGAGATAGAACAAGCAGATCGCGTACTGTTTATGGTTGATGGTACGACGACTGATGCCACCGAACCGGCCGCTATCTGGCCTGAGTTTATGGCCCGCCTACCATCGACTCTGCCCATCACCGTGGTGCGCAATAAAGCGGATATCACAGGTGAATCGCTGGGGTTAACCGAAGTGAATGGTCACTCACTTATTCGCTTATCGGCCCGTACCGGCGAAGGTATTGATCTGCTGCGTAGCCATCTTAAGCAGAGTATGGGCTTTACCAGTAACACCGAAGGTGGCTTCCTGGCTCGCCGACGCCATTTGCAAGCGTTGGAAACCGCTGCCCAGCATTTGGTGCAAGGCCACGAACAGTTAGTAAGCGCTTACGCCGGTGAGTTACTGGCGGAAGAGCTACGTTTAGCACAACAGTCATTGAGTGAAATTACCGGCGAATTCAGCTCAGATGACTTACTGGGGCGCATTTTCTCCAGTTTTTGTATCGGAAAATGAGTGTGATGTTATAGAGCTGGAGCAGATTATCGCTAATTTTGATAATCTGACTCTATGAGTCCGAACTGTTAGAGTCTCGACCGACGGTAGCTCGAACACTTAACTTTATTCATAAACTGAGGTATCCATGATTATAAAACCACGTGTACGCGGCTTTATCTGTGTGACTGCTCACCCGGCGGGCTGTGAAGCTAACGTCAAAAAGCAAATCGACTATGTCACAGCAGAAGGCCCAATTGCTAACGGCCCAAAACGAGTATTAGTGATTGGTGCGTCAACTGGATACGGGCTGGCAGCTCGAATCACAGCAGCATTTGGTTGTGGTGCCGATACGCTGGGTATTTTCTTTGAACGCCCAGGAGAAGAAGGTAAACCGGCGACCTCCGGCTGGTACAACAGCGCAGCTTTCCACAAGTTTGCTGAGCAGAAAGGTCTGTATGCGAAAAGCATCAATGGCGATGCTTTCTCCGATGAGATCAAACGACTGACCATCGAGGCTATTAAGCAAGATCTGGGTCAGGTTGATCAAGTTATCTATAGCCTGGCCTCGCCGCGCCGCACTCATCCAAAAACCGGCGAAGTGTTTAACTCCACACTGAAGCCAATCGGCCATGAAGTTAAATTCCGTGGCCTGGATACCGATAAAGAAGTTATCAAAGAAGTTGTGCTACAACCCGCAACCCAAACCGAGATAGACAACACGGTAGCAGTGATGGGGGGCGAAGACTGGCAGATGTGGATTGATGCGCTACTGGAAGCTGGCGTGCTGGCTGAAGGGGCACAAACTACCGCCTTTACTTACCTGGGTGAAAAAATCACTCATGATATCTATTGGAACGGTTCTATTGGCGCAGCCAAAAAGGATCTGGACCAAAAAGTTCTGACTATCCGCAATAGCTTGGCTGCCCATGGTGGCGGTGATGCCCGGGTATCCGTGTTGAAAGCGGTAGTGACTCAGGCAAGCTCCGCTATCCCAATGATGCCACTGTATTTGTCATTACTATTCAAGGTGATGAAAGAAAAAGGCACTCATGAAGGCTGCATCGAGCAAGTTTATTCGCTGTATAAAGACAGCTTGTGTGGTGAGGCACCGCATCTGGACGCCGATGGCCGTTTACGTGCTGACTACAAAGAACTGGCACCAGCAATTCAAAACCAGGTACAAGCATTGTGGGATCAAGTCACCAATGACAATATCTACCAATTGACTGACTTTACCGGTTATAAGACTGAGTTCTTAAACCTGTTTGGGTTTGCCGTCGACGGTGTGGATTATGACGCTGACGTAAATCCTGATGTAAAAATCCCTAATCTGATTCAGGGCTAAACTCCGGTTATAGCGATAGAACCCGCTGCGCAATTTGTACGCAGCGGGTTGATAATCCGCCTTTCGTTCCAATCGCCTAATAAAAAACACTAAATCCATTATCTCTATAATAGATAAGCTAAGATCATTTTCTTCGTTTACGCTTCATCCCCGCAATGTTTGAATGATTTCATTCTTAGTTATCCCGCTTTTAGCTAAAAGAATAACCGGCAACATAATAAATAAAGCCTCTGGTAGAGACTAAATTAACACTATTCCACAGGGAAATTATGATGAGAATGCGTTCACTAACGATACCTTTATTTAGTTTAATTATTGTTACTTCACTAAATGCCCATAGTGAAGAAAATAAAGTTATCAAATTGGGATTTAATCCTGGCCCTTATAAAGAACAATTTGAAAAAGGTGTAGCCCCTTATCTGATCAACAAAGGCTATCGCATCGAATATAAAGATTTTAATGATGGTATCCAGGTTAATAATGCCGTTAGCACTGGCGAGATTGATGGCAATATCATGCAACACCCTATTTATCTGCAAGCGATAAATGAGCGTCTGCGGATTGATAATACCGGTATTGTTCAGGTCCCAACGCCACCGATGGGACTGTATTCTGATAAATATCAGCAAAGCCAAAAAGACCAAAAAGACCAAAAACCCAAAGAAGGTGCTTTGATTTCAGTCCCTAACCAGCCCTCAAATGAGTACCGCGCAGCACTGTTATTGCAATCTATCGGCTGGATAAAGCTAAAGGAAAAAATTGATCCAGCGACCTTCTCGCAAAAAGACATAGCAGAAAATCCGTACCATCTGGTGATCAAAGAGATGGATAATGCCCAGCAAGTCAGAGCATTACCTGATGTCGACTTTGGTGCTATTCAGGGTAATTTTGCTGTATCTAACGGTATAAAACTCAGCTCAGCACTGCAACTTGAAAAACCAACCACACAGTTTGTGAATGTGGTAACTGTCGCCGGTAAAAATAAAGATGCAGAATTTGCCAAGGATATTATTGCGGGATACCACTCGGCGGAGTTCAAAAAATACATTCTGGGAAATGAGAAATACACCGGTTATATGCTGCCTGATTATCTTAAGTAATGGAATAATCTGATGATTGAACTTCAGCATATTTCTAAAACCTTTGAGCGTAAAGGTGTAAAGCTACAAGCGCTTAATAATGTTAGTTTAACCATCGAAGATGGCGATATATTTGGCATTATCGGTTATAGCGGTGCAGGGAAAAGCACCTTATTACGAATGGTAAACTCATTGGAAAGTCCAACATCCGGTGATGTGATTATTGATGGTAATAATCTACATGATTTTAGTCATGAGCAACTCAGGCTACTTAAAAAAAACATCGGAATGATATTCCAGAATTTTAACTTACTGGAGTCAAAAACTGTTTTTAAGAATGTCGCTATGCCGCTCATCTTATTAGGTAAAAATAAAAAATTCATTCAGGAGCGCGTCGCTGAATTGCTGGATTTTGTTGGGTTAGGTGATAAGAGCCATAGTTTTCCTAATGAATTATCGGGGGGGCAGAAGCAGCGGGTAGGTATTGCTCGTGCGCTGGCAACCAATCCATCAATTCTGCTGTGTGATGAGGCCACATCGTCACTGGATCCACAAACCACCGCCCAGATTTTATTATTACTGAAGAAAATTAATCAGCAATACAATATTACAGTGTTGCTGATTACCCATGAAATGTCCGTCATTCAAAAAATCTGTAATAAGGTCGCGGTTATGGAAAACGGCCAAATAATTGAGCAGGGTTCGGTATTAACGGTTTTTGGCCACCCCACTCACCCCACAACCCTTAATTTCGTCCGCACCGTAATCAAGGATAGCCTGCCCGATAGTGTGAGAAAACTGTTAGATAGCAGTCATGCTGGCCGCCAATTTCGTTTAGCCTTTATGGGGGCGATTGCGACGCAACCGGTGATAAATCAACTTATCAGGCAATATGATGTGGGCGTGAATATTCTATTTGCCAACATGTCGGAGATACAAGACACCACATTGGGTCATATGGTGCTGCTGTTAAGCGGTGACAACAACCTCATTGATAGTGCCGTCACGCATCTGGCTGGAACAGGAATTGATATACAGGAAATACATTAATGATCGAAACCGCAATTACGTTGGACCAATTTGTCCAGGCGCTACACGACACACTGGTTATGGTCAGTATTTCATTGGTGATCGGTTCTCTTATTGGTATCCCACTGGGAATCTTATTGGTGGTAACCCGGCCCGGAGGGCTAATTAACCATCGCACTTTTTATAATATTCTTAACCCGGTGATTAATATCATCCGATCACTGCCCTTTATTATTTTGATGGTAGCGATTATCCCACTCACCCGCTTGATCGTGAATACCACTATCGGAACACCAGGGGCCATCGTGCCATTGATTATTTTTATCGCACCTTATATTGGCCGATTAGTAGAAAATTCATTATTAGATGTTAACCCCGGAATTCTCGAGGCAGCAAAATCGATGGGTGCCACGCCCCTTCAGGCGATTTGGTATTTTCTATTACCCGAAGCACTGTCATCTTTGATATTGGCACTGACCACAGCCACCATTGGCTTGATTGGTGCTACCGCCATGGCAGGTACTGTCGGCGGCGGTGGGATTGGTGATCTGGCTATAACCTATGGCTATCAGCGCTTTGATACGTTCGTCACTGTGACCACGGCCATTGTATTGATTATCACCGTGCAGTTAATCCAATCACTGGGAAATTTATTTGCCAGTAAAATTCGCCGTGAGTGATAAATAATCCCCCCTTTCAGCTAGACAGAGGGGATTCAGATAACTAACAAGTCAAATGAAGGGGAAACGTGCCGTTGGGGTCGCTCTTAGTTTCAAATACAAGTGCGTAAGCCACCGAAGCGCCCTTAGGTACGGTCACCCCTTTACACTCCATTGATTAAACCTTAAAGCCGCTAATCACACTCTCCAACTGTAAAGTTTGATCCTGCATCGCCTGAGCCGCAGCAGCAACTTGTTGCACTAGCGCCGCATTTTGCTGGGTTGAATTATCCAACTGATTGATTGCCAGATTAACCTGTTCGATACCCAAACTTTGTTCCTGACTGGATGACATGATTTCATTCATTAATGCCGCCACATTGGACACCCCGCTCATTAAATCATCCATAGTGGTGCCCGCGTCAGCCACCAAGCCAGTACCAATGGCAATATCAGCCACCGAGTCCTCGATCAGTTTTTTAATCTCACGAGCAGATGTCGCTGAACGCTGCGCCAGATTACGCACTTCTGATGCCACCACCGCAAAACCACGGCCTTGTTCACCCGCTCTTGCTGCTTCTACCGCCGCATTAAGTGCCAATATATTGGTTTGGAAGGCGATACTGTCAATCACACTAATGATATCGACTATTTTCTTCGATGAATGATTGATTGAACCCATGGTATCCACCACCTGTTTCACCACCTTGCCACCTTTCACCGCAACAGTAGAAGCATCTCTCGCCAATTGGTTGGCGTGACTGGCGTTATCCGCATTTTGTTTCACCGTGCTGGTAAGTTCATCCATTGAGGCTGCGGTTTGTTCAATTGAACTGGCCTGATCTTCAGTACGGGCGGATAAATCCAGATTACCGCTAGCTATCTGGCGCGATGCTGAGGCAATAGCCAGGCTACTTTCACCGACTTGCCGCATCATTTGCTGTAAATAGTCGATAAAATTGTTGAAACTTTGGTTAATTGCATTGAATTCCGGGCTATTACTTTCCGGTAAGCGCTGAGTCAAATCAGCCCCTCCCGCCGATAATGCAGTGATATTCTCTTTCAAAGCCGCTAAGCGTTTCATAAAGACGCGGATAGAAAACACCAGTAACAAAAGCAATAACAGCATAATTGGAATCTGTACTAACCCCAGATGCAACAGGATGGCATGGCTCTGTTTCACCAATAAACTGGTTGGTAAGTCAGTAACCAAATACCATGGGCTATTGGCGATCGGGCGAATAAACAGGGTGTGAGAGGTTCCGTCGACATCAAATTCACTCTCCAGTGCTTTTTGATCTTTTAACTGCGGCAGTAACCGCTGGGTTTCAGCCGCCATCGGCGAGTTGGCCGCAAAGTCAGACAGATTTTTTAATTCGGCTTTGCCATCCGCCAGAGCACTGCTGCCGACAATCTTGCCATCAGCTTCGACAATCAGAATAGTGCCATTCACTTTCTGTTCCATTTCTTTAACCAAACGGTTAAAGAAACCTAAGGTAACGTCAATGGTTGAAACACCGTATGCCTCATCACCTTTATAAATTGCCATCGCGCAGTTGGTTCTTGGCTGTGGGCTGGCATCATCCTGGTAGGCCTTAGCCCACGCGCAGAAGCCTTTAGGCGCATTTAAGCCATCTTTGTACCATGGTTGCTCAAAATAATTTTGTGATTCTGGCGAATTCCAATGGGTGTTGACCGTTAACTTATTTTCTCCATTACGGGCAAAGAAAGTGCTGAACTTAGTCACCCCTTGCTCACGTTTATTAGGTAATGGCCAAATGCCACCACCAAACACATTACTGTCGCCGTACTGATCCACCAGCCCCGGTAATAGTTGATCAATGCTATTGCTGTCCATAATGGCAACAGCCTGTGTAATGCTGCGGGCTTGCGCTTCCACTTTGTTCATTTGCGCCGTGATTGCCGTCGCAATTTGGTCAACGCTATTACCAACAATGGTACTTTCAGATTGTTTGAGTTGTGGTGTCACAAAAAGCTGAATAACCACCACGGTGATTATCAGTAATAAAATAAAAAACGCACTGACGAGTAAAGTAAAGCGGGCTTGAGTGGTTTTTAGCATTATCGTGTCGCTCAATTAAGAGAGCTGGATAGCTCCAGATCTATTAACGGCATTTTGCGCACAGACTTGATGACTGATAAAAACGATTTTTCCGTTCCTCTCCTGCGGTCACAGTTTCAGCGTAATAATTCCCCCCCCTAACACAAATTTAAGTGATGTTTAAATGTCGTCATACGCGAGATAGTCATTGTTTTATCGCATAAGTTTGGCCTACTCTGGTAACAAATAGCCAATAGATTTCAAAATGCAGGTGAGAGGCCAACACACCTGCAATAAGAAAGATGACGGGTATAAAGCCTCATCCATTTACTGAACGGGAGTATGTCATGCCACAGCAATCCCTTAAAATTGTTACCCTACTGGGTAGCCTGCGTAATGGTTCTTACAATGCGATGGTAGCCCGCGCACTGCCTAAATTAGCCCCTTCAGGCGTCACCATTGAAGCACTGCCTTCTATTCGTGATATTCCGCTTTATGATGCTGATGTTCAGCAGGAAGACGGCTTCCCGGCTACAGTTCAAGCTATTGCTGAACAGATTCGTCAAGCTGATGGGGTTATCATCGTCACACCGGAATATAACTATTCGGTGCCAGGTGGATTGAAGAATGCGATCGACTGGTTGTCTCGCTTGCCAAACCAACCACTGGCAGGCAAGCCAGTTGCTATTCAAACCAGCTCAATGGGGCCGGTGGGTGGAGCACGTTGCCAGTATCACTTACGTCAGATCCTGGTTTTCCTTGATGCGATGGTGATGAATAAGCCTGAATTTATGGGTGGCGTGATTCAAAGCAAAGTGGATGAGCAAGCCAAGGCGTTGATTGATCAAGGAACTTTGGATTTCCTTACCAGCCAACTGGCAGCCTTTGTGACCTATATTGATCGTGTCCGCGTAAAATAACCCATGATTCAAACCCCCACTGGCCGCTGGTGATTGGGGGTTACTCTCTTGACCCACACATGTTGGATGCTGCTAAATGGCCGTTAAAATCACTGTCTGGCTTATCCTGACCCTGATATCCACTCTCTGGCTGGGTTGGTATGGCTTAAATGAGCAGCAAACTGAGCGTGAGGCCGAATTTCGTATTACCCACCGTGAATTGAGCCAGCAATTGGCCCAGCAACAGGCTATTTTGTTTCTGACTCTTGAACCGAACCAACTGTCGCAACTACAGCGCCATTTCCCGCAATTAGTCGCAATTAGCCAAACTAAAGCCGACAAATCAAAAGCAGGCCAGTTAACGCTGCAAGTTCACGGCGGTGATTATCAGCTATCGAACTCATACAATGGCAGTGGCTTGCAGATTAATGGGTTAAAACTGTTGCAGGTAGTGGGTTTACCGGAAAATTTCGACAGCGTGACATTACGCTATCAGCAACATCCGTTAGCTGTGCTGGGCAAGCCAAATCCAGACAGCTTTTGGCAATGGCAAAAACCATTGGGAGAGGGCGCTCAATCCTTTGCGTTAACTGGCTATGCAACTCCTCTTTGGCGTGACCTGCCTTGGTTAACTGCCCTCCTGCTTTCACTCATATGGGGAGCTACCCTCTATGGTTGGCACCGTTGGCAGCTGTTGGCGCAATACCGCAATCGCGCCGAACAACGGGCTAAATTTGCTGATCAAGCCAGACTCAATGCCATGGGGGAAATTGCCACAGGTATTGCCCATGAGTTGAACCAGCCACTCACTGCCACCCTGACGTATAACCAAACCGCTCTGCGGTTATTACCCGCGCAGGACGACAAAATCACCCCACTGCTACGGGCGTCGGTTGAGCAAATCAAACGGATTTCGGCGCTACTGGAGCGGCTACGCACATTACTCAGCCGTGGGCAGGTGAATTTACAACCGGTGGTGGTAGCGGATATCTGGTTACGCGTGAATGCTTTATTAAGTAATGAGATAGCCGCCAGCAAAGTAACGGTTGTGAATAGTATTCCAGCGAATTTACCGCCACTCTCGGCCGATCCTTTATGGCTGGAGCAAATTCTGCATAATTTACTCAGTAATGCTATCCATGCCGTACAACATACTGCGACCCCGTTAATTTATTTCACTACCCGCCTGCAACCACAGCAATGGCTAATTCAGATAGAAGATAATGGGCCGGGGCTAAGCCACCAGCAGTTAGACCACCTGTTCACACCTTTTTATACCACTCGCGAGAGTGGCCTGGGATTAGGGCTAACCCTGTGTGAGACATTGGTACAGCGAATGGGAGGTGACATAAAAGCCGCAAACAGTGAACATGGCGGGGCTTGTTTTATCCTAACCTTTCCCCTGATTGGCGAGAATACGCATGACAAAACACATTTATCTGATTGATGACGATGACGGTGTTCGCGCCGCGCTAACCGCATTACTCGCCACCCTGGGCTGGGAAGTAAAAGCATTCAGTGACGGCCAGTATTTCCTCGATACATTGGCAATAACCCAGCCAAGTTGCGTACTGCTGGATATCAGAATGCCGGGTAAGAGTGGGATGGCAGTATTAGAAGCCATTCAATGCCGTGATAGCACTCTTCCGGTCATCATAATGACTGGGCACGGTAATATTGAATTGTGCCGCCGGGCATTTAAAGGTGGAGCGCTGGAGTTTTTGACCAAACCTATCGACGCCGATGTGCTGATCGAGACGGTCGGCATGGCACTGGAGCAACATGAGCAAGCGCTGGCAGTGAAAAAGCAGCAAGTGAGCTATCAACAGTTACTTAGCCAACTCTCACCCCGCGAGCGGGAAGTCGCCGCGTTGATTATCCAAGGGGAAACCAGCAAGCAAATCGCCCATATGTTGTCACTTTCACCGCGAACCGTTGAAGCGCACCGCGCGAATATATTCTCCAAGCTGGAGGTCAACTCGCTGGCATCACTTATTCATCACTATCACTTATCCTCCCAATAATCCCCAAGGCAATTGGCGTTACAGGTAGGCTGCCAATATACTCTAAATAATTCGAGTTGCAGGAAGGCGGCAATTGAGCGAATCCCCTGGAGCTTACTCAAGTAAGTGACTGGGGTGAACGAATGCAGCCAACGCACATGCGGCTTGAAGTATGACGAGTATAGGTAGAAGTACGGAGTAAAACGGGTAGTTAGCCGAATGTTTTTTCACCACTTATCGCCGTAACATAGCGGCACAGTGATTAAATCACTTCGCTAACAATAAGGATTTTATATGATCAAGCCTATTGCCCTGACCTCCGCCTTATTCATTGGCCTGATAGCTCAAGCCTCTGCTGCGGGTCTGAACACTGAACGTAATATCTCTCAGGCGCTGGCCACCGATTTGGCCAGCCGCACCCTCGCTGTTTGCCAGGCGGATGGTTACAACGTGGCGGTAACCGTCGTTGATCGCGCGGGCATCATCAAAACCGTGTTACGTGCTGATAATGCCGGCCCGCACACCGTTAAAGCCAGCG
Source organism: Yersinia sp. 2542 StPb PI (assembly GCF_048593855.1). NCBI lineage: Bacteria > Pseudomonadati > Pseudomonadota > Gammaproteobacteria > Enterobacterales > Yersiniaceae > Yersinia > Yersinia sp. 2542 StPb PI. The sequence goes on along the minus strand of NZ_JAZGQA010000021.1, from coordinate 5,951 downwards.
AGCAAAAAGCCTTTACGGCACTATCGACTAAAACCCCAAGCGGGCAAGTGATGGAAAACAGCCAAAAGACACCTGCGGCCAATAACCTGAAAGACATTCCAGGGTTCTTGCTGTTAGGGGGTGGCGTACCAGTGAAAGCAGGGGACGAGGTGGTCGGTGCAGTGGGTGTTGCCGGAGCACCCGGTGGGCATTTGGACGCACAATGTGCGACAAAGGCACTGGAGCAAATCAGCGCTCAGTTAAAAGCATAAGATTATAACGACAACGCCCCCACCCTCGGTGTCGAAAGTGGGGCGTTTTTATGATCGGCTATCAGTGATCAACAAAGGCAATTTTCAGCACAAACAGCAGCGCAACAACCACTACGCATGGGCTGATTTCACGCCAACGACCCGTACCCAGCTTCATCAGGCAATAAGAGATAAAGCCCAGCGCGATCCCTTCAGTGATAGAGAAACTAAACGGCATCATCACCGCGGTAACAAACGCAGGAACGGCTTCAGTCAAATCATCCCACTTCACCCGTGACAGGCTAGATGTCATTAGCACGCCAACATAAATCAACGCACCGGCAGCGGCATAAGCAGGCACCATACCGGCCAGGGGTGACACAAACATCACCAGCAGGAACAAGATACCAACCACAACGGCCGTTAAACCAGTACGACCCCCGACAGACACCCCTGAGGAGCTTTCAATATACGCGGTCACCGATGAGGTACCGATAAAAGCACCGGCTACCGAGCTGATGCTATCCACGTTCAGCGCTTGCTTCATGCGCGGGAACTTGCCTTTATGGTCGGTTAAGCCCGCTTTATCCGTGACGCCGATTAATGTGCCGGATGAATCGAACAGGTTAACCAGCATGAAGGAGAAAATGATCCCCGCCATACTTATATTCAGCGCTCCGGCTAAATCCACCTGCCCGACCACAGAAGTCACACTGGGCGGCATGGAGAAAATGCCAGAGTAATGTACATCACCCAGCGCCCAGCCAATCAGCGTGGTGACCACAATCGACACCAGCACCGCAGCATGAATATTGCGAGAGGCCAGAACCGCAATAATAAAGAAGCCCAGCGCACCTAACAGCACACTGTGAGAAGTCAAATTACCTACCGCGACTAAGGTATCCGGGTTTGCCACCACGATACCGGCATTTTTCAGCCCCATCATGGCAATAAACAGGCCAATACCACTGGTAATCCCCACCCGTAGGCTCAGTGGGATGTTAGCAATCATCCAATACCGGATGCGGAAAATGGTCAGCAAAAGGAAACCGATTGCGCCCCAGAAAATAGCACCCATGCCGACTTGCCATGAAATACCCATCGCGCCAACCACCACAAAAGCGAAGAAAGCGTTAAGCCCCATCGCCGGAGCCAGTGCTACCGGTAAGTTAGCCAATAAGCCCATAAAGATGCTACCAAAGGCGGCAATCAGGCAGGTTGTCACGAAAACAGCCCGCACATCCATACCCGCAACCCCTAAAATCTGTGGGTTTACGAACACGATATAGACCATGGTCAAAAAGGTAGTGATACCGGCAATCAGCTCAGTACGTGCCGTGGTACCGTGCTGTTTCAGTTTAAATACACGTTCGAGCAGCCCCTGCTCAGTATCAAGGTTTGGTTTACTCATTCGAAGAGTTCCACAGAAGGGAGTGATAGTCGGGGGATATCCTATAACAAAAAACTATTGTTTAGAGCGGGATCACACTCTTTTTTGGCTATTTTTTATCTTCACTGTTGCGCAACAACGCCTTCATTATGACTACATATTATTCAACCCGTTGTATTTTATTAACTTGTCATTAGTTTTTCTGCTAGTAGGGTCAATAAACATCGCATTCTTACTCAGGATGATTAAAGTGAAGTGAACGTAGATCTGCACAATTTAAGGATAAGTAGAGTGAATAACATTGAATGCGTCATGTTCGATTGCGATGGCACCTTGGTTGACAGTGAAGTCCTGTGTTGTCGTGCATACGTCGTGATGTTTGCCCATTACGGTATCCACCTGTCGCTGGAAGAGGTGATTAAGCGTTTTAAAGGGGTAAAACTGAATGAAATAGTCGCGCTGGTGAGTAAAGAAAACGGTCTGGATGAATCAATAGCAACGCTGGAAAAACTCTACCGCGCTGAGGTTGCACGCCTGTTTGATGCCGAATTACAGCCTATTGCAGGGGCAAAAGCGCTATTGGAGCAAATCACCCTGCCCGTCTGCGTGGTCTCCAACGGGCCAGTGAGCAAAATGCAGCACTCCCTTGGCCTGACTGGCCTGCTGTCTTTCTTTGATACACGCCTCTATAGCGGTTACGACATTCAGCGTTGGAAGCCTGATCCCGCGCTGATTTATCACGCGGCAAAAGAGATGCAGGTGGCCGCCGAGCACTGCATTTTGGTGGAGGACTCCGCGGCCGGCACCCACGCTGGGATTGCCGCAGGGATACCGGTATTTTACTACTGCGCCGATCCACACAACCAGCCGATACACCACCCGCTAGTCACCATGTTTGATGATATGCAGCAACTGCCTGACTTGTGGCGCGAAAGAGGCTGGCAGATTACTCATCATTAGTGTGCCGACGGCGCTGGTTTATGACTCAACCAGCGCCATGGACGTTTAATGGCACTTTGTTTCTTAATCGCATGCTGTGGGCTAAAACGGCGGTTGAGGCCATTTGCCAATAAATCCAAAGCCAGGCATAAAACGAAGTAGACCAACGCGACAAATAGAAACACTTCCATGGGATAAACCATGCTGCGGTTATTGACCTGAGTTGCCAGAAAAGTCAGTTCATTCACCCCAACTATATAAGCCAGCGATGTGTCCTTAATCAATGAAATCCATTGATTGATAAATGATGGCACCATCATGCGCAATGCTTGCGGCAAGACCACAAACCATAAAACCTGCCAGCGGTTAAAACCTAGCGACAGCCCAGCCTGCCACTGCCCTGCACCAATCGCCACAATCCCCGCTTTTACTGCGTGCGCCAGATAGGCGGAAGCAATCAATGCCAGTGCACACACCACCGTGGTGATTTCGGGGATATCCACACCAAATACAATTGGCAGCAGGAAGTAGGTCCAAAAAATCAGCATTATCACCGGGATGGCGCGGAAAAAGCCCAAAAAAGCCGCCAATACGCCCGCCCAAACACCACGAGACATTGCCAGCAATACCCCCAGCACGGTCCCTAAGATTGCGGAGGCTACTCCAGCCATGATACTGATCAGTAGGGTTAATGCCGCCCCACCCAGAGGGCCATCGGGGAAAGTACCCCACAGTAGATAAGTCCAGTTATCAGCAATAATTGTAAAATCCATCTCAATGCCCCCTGATGGTGGTTCGCTGTTGACGCCACATGCCCCAGGCTTCAATCAACGCGATAATGGCGATATACAATACTGTTGCCACACCAAAGGCTTGAAATGTCCGCAATGTTTCGGTTTCAACCTGACGAGAAGCATAGGAAAGCTCAGCCACCCCGATAGCCATCGCTAAAGAGGAGTTTTTAATAATATTCATGTACTGGCCCAGCAATGGCGGCATGGCAATTTTCAACGCCTGCGGCAACACCACATGGCGCATCGATTGCCAGCCCGTTAACCCCAGCGCATGTGCCGCGTATTTTTGCCCTTTAGCGACACCGCTGATCCCAGAACGTAATTCTTCAGCAATAAACGCCGTGGAATAGAGGGTTAGCCCGATAAACCCGGCTAAAAATTCAAAAGAAGGCCAACTTAACGTGAGTCCGATAAAGGTGATTTCATGGGGTGTATTGAGCCATGGAACCCAGGAAGCAGGCAGAAACTGACTGGCAGCAAAATACCAAAAGAACAGTTGGATCAGCAGCGGCGTATTGCGAAATAGCGTGCTGTAGCCAACAGCAAACCACCGCAGCGCTTTGAGTTCGCTATCTCTGGCGGCAGCGAGAAAAAAGCCTAATAACGTGGCAGCAACCACCGTGCAGGCAGAAATCCACAACGTAAGCAGAAACCCCTGCCACAGCCAGTTAAGATATTGCGGGGCCAACAACCAATCAGTGAGATGATGTAGATTCATAGGTCTTGATACCCATATCGCGCTAAAAGCATCTCAATAGCTATTATTAGCTGTGCTGTAAAATCCATCTTACCTATCCCCCATGGTGTTAATCACTAACGGATTACAATGCAAGCAGCCCCACATCGTGGCAATGCAGGGCTTTAATGTTCTCACTTCAAGGACGAAGGATTTATTAGGCTTTAGGTTGCTGATCCAGTGGCGCAAACTTAAACTCACCGCGCGGCTGGGCTGCATTGGTTGCTGGGCCAAACCAACGATCATAAATCTTCGCCGCTTCGCCATCTTTTTCCAATTTCACCAGTGTTTCGTTAATACTTGCCGTTAAGCGCTCTTCACCCTTAGGAATACCAACCCCTTGGTACTCTTTGGTAATACTGAACGGTGAGATCTCAAAATCAGCTTTTTGTGCCGCCGGTAAGTTACCGAGCAGGCCGACAAGTTTCGCATCATCCTGGGTGATAGCTTGAACGTTACCATTACGCAAAGCAGTAAATGCCAGCGGTGTATCATCGTAAGAAATCACTTTTGCGGTTGGATAATGCTCCCGCAGGGTAATTTCCTGAACCGTACCTTTATCCGCACCAATACGTAATTTGCCGATATCTTCAGGTGTCTTTAGCACCCCTTTATGCGCGATAAATTTCTGACCCGTAGCGAAATAGGGCAGGCTGAAGTTAACTTCCTTAGCGCGCTCATCAGTAATAGTGAAGTTTGCCGCAATCAGATCAACTTTCTTCGATGTCAGTAATGGAATACGGTTGGCCGGGTTAGTGGCGCGTAGTTCTACTTTTACACCGAGATCTTTCGCGATAGCATTCGCCACGTCCACGTCATATCCCACCAGCTTTTTAGTCTGTGGATCGATATAACCAAATGGAGGGTTACTATCAAAAACAGCAATCCGCACCACACCTGCTTGCTTGATATCATCCAGTTTATCAGCGTGGGCTGTGCCAGACAGCGTCGCCAGACCAGCTAACAGCGTTAATGCCAGTGCGCTTTTTTTTGTGGACAGAGATTGCTTCATTGAAAGCTCCTAAGGTGATTGAGATGTTGCGATGTGGATAAGCTATCAATTCGGCGTTAGGTCAGGAAATAATATAAAACGATATATTTATAACTAATTAATCTCAGTCAATTAGTCTGATTATATTGGCAAAGAAAGTGGGATCGGTGGCAAAGGAAAATGAGGAAAATAGGGAGCCTTAGCGTGCGTCCCAAAACCTGTTTCTGAAGTTGTAGGTTGAAAAATGCTGTGTATTCAGCAAATAAAAAAACAATCGATGAAAAAACATCCAAAAAAGTGAGCAAGTAACACGATCGTAGCCCTAAAATTTGGCTCAATCGTGTTATTAGCATGTATTAGAAAAAAGTGAACTGGCAGAATTATTTGCTACTGGAACTAGCATCAGATCGGACTTCTTCTGTATTAGCCTTTTCCTGAGGCACTATTACAGCAGGTTTTACTTTACCCTTGCTTTGGCTGTCAGATTCCTCTGTTATCTCAGACTGGCCGATAAAGACGCCACCTTTCTTGATTGAGAAATTACTGCCTTTCACAATGCCGTTTAAACGACCATTTTCCAGAATTTCCAGATGATCAGAAACACAGATCCCTTCAATCCGTCCATCCACCGTAATGTGTGGTGCGGTTAAATTCCCCTCAATCTTGCCACTGCGCATCAGCCTTATGGTGCCATCACTAACGATAATATCGCCAACCACTACACCATAAATTTGAATGTCGCCATCAAGCCTAACATCACCTGTTAATTGCGTACCTGCGGCGATAACGGTATTTGTTTTAGTTGTATCTGGTGACAAATCAGTTAATGGTGAATGGGCCTTATGGGAAATATTCGTCACAGGAAACACCT
>NZ_JAZGQA010000219.1:0-6721 GCF_048593855.1 Yersinia sp. 2542 StPb PI | reverse complement strand
ATATTTCTCTTGGCCATTTCGTTTAGCATAACGTAAACTTAATATCACTTACGCCAGGTATTATCCCTCGCCATAAGGAGTATAAACAGGATTTAATAATTTAAAAAATACTCGCGAGTGGCAAGAAAAACATCTATTATTCCAGCCACGAGGAAATAAAAAACCAGCCGCTAAGCTGGTTATTATTATTCTGTCGATTGTTAAAATTTGCCGTTAAGTCGTTTATTTTTTTAGTTGCAATGTTGTCATGCAGGTTTGGCTTTCAGCTTGGGTCGCAAAAGGTGATACAGCTTTGAGACCTTGATAACTCACTTCGATAGTCCCCTCAGTATTGCGTGGCAACCACACACCAATAAAACCATTCTGATAGCTGGTCAGTGTATCTTGCAGGATAACTTTCCCGGTTTTATCGGTAATTTTCACATCAAATGCGCTATTCGCCAATTCACCACGACAGCCAGACAAACTGTGATTGAAGCATGGGTGAGTTTGGTTTACATAGGGGGCGAATGAGAGATAGAACTTATCACCCAAGGGGAAAGAATACCGCTGTTGTTCATCGGATAAGGTGAGTTCAGCACTCGTTACCGAAGCTGAATATGCCAAAGGGCGTTCTTGTTTGGATTGATCGATGGTCTCAATCATTTGCTCAGTGGTTTTTCCCGCTAAGCCATGTTGAGCCAAAAATTCCGTTTGTGTCGTCGCCGCGGCGAAATGGCTAAAAGTGACCGCAGCTAAAGCAACAATAGCCAGTCGAGCTGTTGTTGCAAATGTCTTTTTCACTGTCATGGTATCCTTCCAGTAAGAGGAAATGTTCTAGATAAGTTGGAATAATGACTGATAATCTAAACCCTCCCCTTGGGGGAGGGTCAAAGACAGATTTGAATAGAAAGGTAAACCATTGTATAGAAATGAATTTTATTGATATAAATCAAATTAACACTCTGACGTACCCCTCAAAACTGATTAATTAATATCAGGATGTTGTGCGATCAGATTCTTTCTCTTTTTCTCAAGTTCGGCTATTTCTTGATCAATGTCGTCAATATTGTGTTCGATATGATCATGGTGTTCCTGCAATATCTCTCTGGCCTCCGCCCGATCAGACGCGGCTGGCGTCGCCCCTTTCAGTGGCATATTGGCAGTCTCTTTCATAAATACTCCAGTAACCAAACCAATAACCGCCACCACCATTAAGTAATAAGCGGGCATAAACAGATTTTGCGTTGTTTCAACCAACCACGCTGCGGCCGTTGGTGTCAGCCCTGCAACCAACACCGACACATTAAACGCGATAGCTAATGCGCTGTAGCGGATATGGGTTGGGAACATTGCGGGTAATATTGAGGCCATCACCCCCGTAAAACAGTTAAGCAAAATAGCCAGGATCAACAAACCACAAAATATCAAACCGATAATGCCGCTATTAATCAAAATAAAGCTGGGAATAGCGAGAATAAACAGCCCAATACTGCCACAAATAACAAAAGGTCTACGGCCAAATTTATCGCTCATTAATCCCATCACAGGCTGGACGAATAACATACCCAGCATGATTGCAATGATAATCAATACACCATGATCTTCAGAATAATGCAGACTATGGGATAGGTAGCTTGGCATGTAGGTCAGTAGCATGTAATAGGTGACGTTGGTGGCAATAACCATCCCGACACAGATAATCAGGCTCTTCCATTGTTTAGTTAAAATCTCACGGAAAGAAACCTTAGGTGGCTCGGCAATATTGTGGCGTGAATCATTATCAATTTTATCGACGTGCTGTTGAAAGGTCGGTGTCTCTTCAAGTGCATGACGCAAATAGATACCGATTAATCCTAATGGCGCAGCAACGAAAAACGGAATACGCCACCCCCACTCAAGGAAACTGGCTTCACCCACAATGCTCGAAATGAGCAGAACGACTCCAGCGCCTAATACGAAACCTGCAATGGAACCAAAATCCAACCAACTGCCAAGAAAACCACGTTTTCTATCGGGTGAATATTCAGCCACAAAAATAGCGGCTCCGGTATATTCGCCACCAACCGAAAAACCCTGTGCCAGTTTTGCCAATAACAATAATATCGGTGCCCAAATACCTATCGAGGCATAAGAGGGAATCAGACCAATACAGAAGGTGCTGACCGACATAATAATGATGGTGACAGACAGAACTTTTTGCCGCCCATATTTATCACCTAACGCACCAAAGAATAAGCCACCAAGGGGCCGAACCAAGAAAGGAACGGAAAAAGTCGCCAGTGCAGCAATCATCTGAATACCGGGATCAGCGCCGGGGAAAAATACCTGGCCAAGTGCAAAAGCGACAAAACCATACACCCCGAAATCGAACCACTCCATGGCGTTGCCCAACGCCGCTGCGGTGATTGCCTTCTTCAGTTTTGCATCATCAATGATTGTAATATCATTGAGTTGCATAGGTTTAACACTCTTTCTTCGTAGTCCCATTGTTTCTTCCTTATGTTCCCAATAGCTCCACTGCATAAAGCATGAAAATGATGACGCGGAGTAATACCTGTTAAAAAATTCAAATTTAGTGAGATATTTATAAGAATAGTTGTAAAGCGAGGCGATGTGTAGGATAGAGCGGCCTGCAACATTTAGATAGAATAACTTAACATTATCCAAAATGCATGTTAGATAGCGGATTAAAGGCACAAAAAATAGCCATTTCCGCCATTATGTCGTAAATATCCAGCCAGATATACTGCTTATGTTGTCAGTGGGTAAATTGGCCTTACCCGCCCGTACAATGCCGGGTTATCGCTTTCATCCTTAAGCTTCACCCCCGATAAATGCCGTTGGAAAGATTGCTCCAACAACCAGGCTAACTTAAAAGCCGCCTGAGGATAATCCAACCCCTCTGGCCGGATATTAGAAATACAATTGCGCTCGGACTCCAACCGCCGCGTGTTCGGCCCCCAAGTCATATAAACCCCCAAACTATCCGGGGAAGAAAGCCCCGGCCTTTCACCAATCAACATGACAACCGCTTTGGCTTGTAAACACTCCCCTGCATCATCCCCTAATGCTACCCGTGATTGATGAGCCAACACTATCGGGGCCAGTGATAAGCCGAGCGTTTGCAAATAAGGTCGTAAGGCCATCACCAAAGGGATTGCCTGCCGATGTACCGCTTTTGATGACAGACCGTCACCAATGACCAACAGGATGTCGGCTTGCTTATCAGGCCATGCACACAACTGTTCACGGCTTTGCGACGATAGCTTTCGGCCAAGATCCGGGCGGCGCAGATAAGTTGCACGATCTGGCGCAGCACTGTTGACGGTAAGTGTCCGTAATCCTGAATCTGCCAGTTGATTAGCAAGATCTTCACTGATAAACGGCTGATGCACAGCATCACGTGCCTGTGCATGTGCCAAACCAAATTTCAACAGCTCTTCAGTCGGCAAGCTTGCTCCTGTACGGCCAAGAGCAATGCGCGCCGCCGTAAACTGACGCAAAGCCGCCCACGAATTGCGATGTAACACCCCATTTATTATCTCATTTCCGCTCATCAGAATGCCCCCATAGGTGGCAACTGTGCTAATAACGGATGATTGGCCGCGGTATCACGCAAGCGCCCCTGAGCATCCATAATATTCATTTTCTCTAGCCACAGACCAAACTCGGGTGCATGTTTCAGACCGAGCAATTGCCGGATATACAACGCATCATGAAACGACGTACTTTGATAATTAAGCATGATGTCATCAGCTCCCGGCACCCCCATCATAAAGGTCAGTCCAGCGGTCCCCAGTAAGGTCAGCAAGGTATCCATATCATCCTGATCCGCCTCAGCATGGTTGGTATAGCAGACATCACAACCGAGTGGGACACCCAGTAACTTGCCACAGAAATGGTCTTCCAAACCGGCACGGATAATCTGCTTACCATCATAAAGATATTCTGGCCCGATAAACCCGACGACAGTATTAGTCAGTAACGGTGAGAAGCGACGAGCAATCGCATAAGCGCGCGCTTCACAGGTTTGTTGATCAACCCCGAAATGGGCATTACCGGAGAGACAACTGCCCTGCCCAGTTTCAAAATACATCACATTGTCACCGACAGTGCCTCGCTTGAGGCTCAATGCCGCACAGTGTGCTTCTTCCAACAAGGCCAGATTGATGCCAAAACCGGCATTTGCAGCTTCACTGCCCGCGATAGACTGAAACACTAAATCAACCGGTGCTCCGCGTTCAATCAACTTAATCGTGTTAGTAACATGCGTTAATACGCAGGATTGAGTGGGGATCTCAAAGCGGCTTATCACGTCATCCAGCATATAATTAAGTTTTTCTAACAATGGCAAGCTGTCACTGGCGGGATTGATGCCAATCACAGCATCACCGCTGCCATACAGCAGGCCGTCAAGCATGCTGGCGGCGATACCCGGCAAACTGTCCGTGGGGTGATTGGGCTGTAGCCGCACACTTAAGTGGCCGGCAAGGCCAATAGTGTTACGGAATCGGGTAATAACACGGCATTTTTTCGCCACCAGAATCAAATCCTGATTACGCATTATTTTACTTACCGCGGCGGCCATTTCTGGGGTGATACCAGCACTGACTTGCGCTAACGCCACACTGTCGGCCTGCTCGCTGAGTAACCAGTCACGAAAATCGCCGACGGTCAGATGCGCTATTGGCGCAAAAGCCTGCGGGTCGTGGCTATCAATAATCAGCCGTGTGACTTCATCCTGCTCATAAGGAATCAGCATTTGCTGTAAAAACGTTTTTAGCGGCAGATCTGCCAGCGTCATACGGGCAGCCATGCGTTCTTCAGCACTTTCTGCCGCAACGCCCGCCAGATAATCACCCGAACGTGCCGGTGAAGCTTTAGCCATCAAATCACGTAAATCGCCAAAGTGGTAACTACGATGGCTCAGTGTTGTCTGGTACATACTGCGTCCCTTAGTTGCACAGGCTGCATAAACAGCCTGAACAATGATGACATTAATAGCAAGAATGGATCACTCGGCAGCACTGAGCTGTGGATCAAATGCGGCAGTAGCGCGTGAACGGTGGGTAAGACGAAAATAAATATAACCGACCAACATCATTCCAGCGAATATCAGAGCCAGCAGCGGGTTGTAATAGATCATCGCAATCAGACAGACAACCGCCAAAACTAACGCCAATGCTGGCGCAAAGGGATAGAACGGCGCGGAGAATGGGCGAGTCAGGCGTGGCTCTGTTTGTCGCAGTTTGAATAATGACAACATTGAGATGATATACATCACGATGGCACCAAACACCGACATAGTGACAATATTTGCCGTCAGTGGCATGCCGCCAATAATAATCAACGAGTCAGAAAAAATAGCACCAATCCCGACAACACCACCGGCCAAAATAGCCAGGTGTGGGGTACGGAAACGGCGGTTTACTTTGGCCAGCGGCTTAGGTAAATAACCGGCGCGGGCCAAAGCAAAAATCTGGCGGGAATAACCCATAATGATGCCATGGAATGAGGCTATCAGACCAAATAGCCCAAGCCATACCAGCATGTGTAACCAACCGCTGTCGCTGCCAACGATAATTTTCATTGCTTGTGGCAGTGGGTCGTTGATATTAGATAGCTTAGTCCAGTCGCCCACCCCACCGGCAAATACCATCACACCTAATGCCAGCACCACTAAGGTCAAAATACCGCCAATAAAGGCGCGCGGAATGGTACGTTGTGGCTCTTTTGCTTCCTCTGCGGCCATCGAAGCCCCTTCAATCGCCAAAAAGAACCAAATAGCAAAGGGAATAGCGGCAAAAATCCCCGATAATGACCCGATACTGAATGTATCCGCGCCAGCCCAACCGCCTCTGACAAAGTTACTGATTTCAAAGCCTGGTGCGACCACGCCCATAAATACCAGCAACTCAAAAATGGCCAATATCGTCACCAACAGTTCAAAGGTTGCAGCAATACTGACACCCAGAATATTCAATGACATAAATATCAGATAGGCCCCAACCGCCACCCACTTTGGGTCAATTGCTGGGAATTGAACATTAATATAGGCACCAATTGCCATGGCAATGGCGGGAGGAGCAAATACAAACTCAATCAACGTCGCAAGACCAGCAATAAAGCCACCCGTTGGGCCAAAAGCGCGGTGAGCGTAAGCAAACGGCCCTCCGGCATGAGGAATAGCGGTGGTTAATTCGGTAAAACTAAAAATAAATGCCGTGTACATCGCGGCCACACCCAGAGCGGTAAACAGGAACCCTAACGTTCCCGCTTGCGCCCATCCGTAGCTCCAACCAAAATACTCGCCGGAAATCACCAACCCGACGGCAATACCCCATAATTGAAAACTGCCCAACGTACGTTTTAATTCCGGTGCTTGTTTCGCCTGTGACATACCTTATCCCTATCAAAGAAATTTAATGGTAATAGTGCGGTCTATGGCTAAAGCAATGTTTGTACCAAATGATAGATAACCGCTGAACAACGGAAATACCCGCACTTTGAGTAATGGGAAAAGGAGATGTAACGGGAGATAGCACTGTATGTGCGCTTTTCCCGCACTTTTTAGAGGCAAATGCACGAAGATGCAGCACCGCGAGGAAGGTACGCCTCATCCAGTCAAAAAAAGCATCGTTTTGCTGCTGGGAGTACAGCACTCACTTTAATTTTCAGAAATAATGCATTCCGCAATGCCATAAACAAGACGTAAATCACAAAATCAATAATTTATTAA
>NZ_JAZGQA010000218.1:0-6736 GCF_048593855.1 Yersinia sp. 2542 StPb PI | reverse complement strand
GTTTTACAGCATATACATATCATCAATCAGGATGAGATACCGCTAGTCGCTAAATATTCGGCGTGACTATATTGCTCTTGGGGAATACCCCTCGGATTTAAAATCTCAGGAGCATTAATATGAAAAAGTCTCTGTTAACTACCAGCGCGGCTATTTTATTTGTCGTCGGCACCGGATTCTCATCTGTAACTTATGCTTGTGCTGGGCCTCACTCTCACTATGGCGACAATTGCGAAAACACCTGTGGCCCGCTCCGTGAACCATTGAAAACAATCTGCTATTTTGGCAGCACACAACACAAAGCGCAGTCGTCAAGCCAAGTGGTCCCTGGGATGGCAACACTAACTCCCGCCATTGGGACATTGACCCCGTCAAAAATACCCATGATCCCTCTAGAGAAGTAATTTGGAAAACTGAGTTTGCCAATAGGGACCGTAAGTTTAGATCTCATTATATATAGCGAAAAATGCCGCAGATATTGCCTCTGCGGCATTTCATTGGTGTGCATGAATACTGCGAATTACCAGTCAATACCTTGTTGTGCTTTAATTCCGGCATCAAAAGCATGTTTGACCGGGCGTAATTCACTGACGGTATCGGCCATTTCCAACAAATCGCGGTGGCAGCCACGGCCAGTAATAATCACGGTTTGATGGGCAGGGCGCTGTTTGAGGGCGGTGATGACCTCATCAAGTGGCAGATAGTCATAGGCGACCATATAAGTCAGTTCATCCAGCACCACTAAATCCAGGCTTGGGTCTGCCAACATGCGCAAACCGTGCTGCCAAACACCTTGGCAGGCGGCAGTGTCAGTTTCTCTATTCTGAGTATTCCAGGTAAAACCGGTCGCCATAACCTGAAATTCGACCCCATGCTGTTGCAGCAGGTTTTTCTCACCGTTAGGCCATTCACCTTTAATAAACTGAATCACCCCTGCTTTCAGACCATGCCCGACCGCACGGGTCACAGTGCCAAATGCTGCGGTGGTCTTGCCTTTACCGTTACCGGTAAAAACAATCATGATACCGCGTGTTTCTTGTGCTGCCGCAACCCGTGATTCAACCTTTTCTTTTATTTTTTGTTGGCGCTGCTGGTGGCGTTCTTCAGACATAACATGTTCCTTTATTCTGCGGGGCCGGCTTTACGGCCGGGTTGTGCATCGAAACTGATGCCGGTTTTTCTGCGGCTATCATCGCTCATGAGATAAAGATATAGCGGCATAATATCAGCAGGTGTTTTTAATTTAGTTGTATCTTCGTCAGGGAAGGCGGATGCCCGCATCTGAGTTCGGGTGCCGCCCGGGTTAATACAATTCACCCGCAAATTGCTGTGTTTATATTCTTCTGCAAGCACTTGCATCATGCCTTCAGTGGCGAATTTGGATACGGCATAAGCGCCCCAGCCGGAACGACCCTGGCGACCCACGCTAGAACTGGTGAATACCAGCGAGGCGCTGTAGGATTTCAATAGTAGCGGTAAAAGTGCCTGGGTAAGCATAAATGTCGCATTTACATTCACTTGCATCACATCCTGCCAGACGGCTATATTTTGCTCTGCCATCGGAACGATATCACCTAATAAACCGGCATTATGCAACACACCATCCAGATGAGAAACATGCTGACTTAGGGTATCTGCTAGCTGCTGGCAATCTTGTTGCGTTGCATGTAATAGGTCAAGTGGCAGTGTTAAAGCGGGCAACCCTTGAGCCTCAGCGATCTGTTGCTGTACCGCTATTAATTTACTTTCAGTCCGGCCAACTAACACCAGGCGAGCACCAAAACGGGCATAGGTCAGTGCCGCTTCGCGACCAATACCATCGCCTGCTCCCGTCACCAGTATAGTGCGGTTATTGAGCAGATCGTCTTTAGGTTGATAATGCATAATTATTCCTCTTACTGGCGGCGGATATTTTATTCAGGCATGCCGCGATATCTCTTACATTCTTATATTTAAGCGAAACCAATGCAATTTTTCATTTGCGCAAGACGGCAGCTTACGGGTTCGCTAGAATGCAGGTATCTCTCTAATAGCAGATGAATAAAGGCGGTATTTGTGGAGTTAATTTCTCTGTACGGACTGTTTCTAGCCAAAGTAGTGACGATTGTGGTCGCCATTGGTGCGGTAGTGTTACTGGTTGTCAGCCAAGGGATGAGAAAACAAGGGCAACGGGGTGAATTGAATCTGGTTGATCTGGGTGAGCAATATAAGGAAATTCAGCGGGAAATGCGGCTGGCGCGCATGAGTCATGCAGAACAAAAAAACTGGAGCAAAGAGTTTAAGAAGCAGCAAAAAGCGGATCAAAAGCTGAAGAAACAGCGCGCCAAAGCCGGTGCGGTGGCAGCGGTAAAACCCTGCCTATATGTAATTGATTTTAAAGGTAGCATTGATGCACATGAAGTGACGTCGTTGCGTGAAGAGATTTCTGCGGTTCTGGCGGTTGCTAGCGCGCAAGATGAAGTGCTGCTGCGACTCGAAAGCCCTGGTGGCGTAGTACATGGTTATGGTTTAGCCGCCTCGCAATTGGAGCGCTTGCGCCATAAAGGGATTCGCCTGACGGTGGCGGTCGATAAAGTAGCTGCCAGTGGGGGATATATGATGGCCTGTGTGGCTGATCGTATTATTAGTGCACCATTCGCCATTATTGGTTCTATCGGTGTTGTGGCCCAAATCCCGAACTTCCACCGCTTGCTAAAAAAGAATGATATTGATGTAGAACTGCATACTGCTGGTGAGTTTAAACGCACACTGACATTATTTGGTGAGAATACTGAACAAGGGCGCGAGAAATTCCGTGAAGATCTGAATGAAACGCACCTGTTATTCAAACAGTTCGTACAGCAACAGCGCCCCTCTCTGGACATCGATGCGGTTGCGACCGGTGAACACTGGTTTGGTACCCAAGCCAAAGAGAAAGGGTTGGTTGATGCCATTGGTACCAGTGATGATTTATTGATTGCCGAAATGGATAATCATGAAGTTATTGGCGTGCGTTATTCACGACGCAAACGTCTGATGGATCGTTTTACCGGCAGCGCGGCAGAAAGTGCTGACCGTCTATTATTACGCTGGTGGCAGCGCGGCGAAAAACCCCTTTTATAATCTGAGAGCATAGGGTTTTTAGTGAAGGAAGGCAGGGGGCTTAGCCCCCTGTTATTTGTGACTCAATGGCTAAACTAGCCATGTAATAATGGGAGGAGTCACCGGCAATTAATCGATTAAATGGTATTTAGCTGACAAAACATGAGCCAAATGTTTAAACATATTAAATACTGCGGTTGTTTTCGCTGTCGGTAAACCGTCTGCATCCAGGAAAAACTCGCCGCGAAATACCAATACTGGCCCTTTTTGTTCAACCTCAGTTGCCTGCATCCCATGCATATAATCTTCGTGCTGGCGAATAATCTCATTAGCCTCTGCCAATAATTTATTACGCTCAATTGGTGCTGTGTTTCCGTGCATTATATCTCCTTACTACAATGTAATTTCTCTCACTATTGTACTGTGGGTTAGCATTTGTTCGCAAACCGGCTAAGGTTTATTCGAGCCTCTGGCTATTTTGTCGCCGTGATTGGATAAATTCATATTCCTCGCTAATTAGGTTGCGTAGCGCTTTTTATCAGGTACAGTGTGGGATTTTATACTATTAGGTGGAAGGTTTTGTTGACGCCATGAGGCAGAATTCGCTGCTGTAGTGCTGGGTGTAGGCAAAAATTTTGAGGGATCGAGGGGTCGTCAGGTAAGACTCGGCAGGCGCATTTATGGCTCCGATCAAAAAAACAGGTTGATCTCCTGAGAAAGTACCGCAATATAAAAAAGAGATTCAGAATGCCGCGGTACGGCAAGATAAAAACCTTCTTTTAGAAGAAATAATTTAGGTAAAGGTCATTATGGGTAAAGCCCTCGTAATAGTTGAGTCCCCGGCAAAAGCCAAAACTATTAATAAATACTTAGGGAATAACTACGTGGTTAAGTCCAGTGTCGGTCACATTCGTGATTTGCCGACCAGTGGATCAGCCAGTAAGAAGAGCGCTAACTCAACTGAAGATAAAGCCAAGAAAACCGACAAGCCCAAGACTAAAGTAAAGAAAGACGAAAAGGTTGCGTTAGTGAACCGTATGGGCGTCGATCCTTATCATGGCTGGAAAGCGCAGTACGAAATTTTGCCCGGCAAAGAAAAAGTGGTTGCCGAGCTGAAAGCATTAGCCGAAAACGCTGACCACATCTATCTCGCAACCGACCTTGACCGCGAAGGAGAGGCAATTGCCTGGCATTTGCGGGAAGTGATTGGTGGTGATGATAAGCGCTTTAGCCGTGTGGTTTTCAACGAAATCACCAAAAACGCCATCCAGCAGGCGTTTAATCAACCGGGTGAATTGAATATCAACCGGGTTAATGCCCAGCAAGCTCGTCGCTTTATGGACCGGGTTGTGGGTTATATGGTCTCCCCGCTGCTCTGGAAAAAAATTGCTCGTGGCCTGTCTGCCGGTCGAGTGCAATCAGTGGCAGTGCGCTTAGTTGTTGAGCGTGAACGGGATATCAAAGCATTCGTTCCCGAAGAGTACTGGGAGCTGCATGCTGACTTGCTGGCGAAAGGTGAAGTTCCGATTCAAATGGAAGTCACCCATGCCCATGACAAGCCGTTTAAACCGGTAAATCGCGAGCAGACGCATGCTGCACTGAAATTACTGGAAAATGCGCGCTATAAGGTGCTGGATCGTGAAGATAAACCGACCAGTAGCAAGCCCGGCGCGCCGTTTATTACCTCCACCTTGCAGCAGGCTGCCAGTACCCGTCTGAGTTTTGGTGTGAAAAAAACCATGATGATGGCGCAGCGCTTGTATGAAGCAGGTCATATCACCTATATGCGTACTGACTCCACCAATTTAAGTCAGGATGCGCTGACCATGGTGCGTGATTATATTGGCGACAATTTCGGTGATAAGTATCTGCCATCAGCGCCTAATCAGTACAGCAGCAAAGAAAATTCGCAAGAAGCGCATGAAGCTATTCGCCCTTCAGATGTGAGTGTGATTGCTGAGCAGTTAAAAGATATGGAAGCCGACGCCCAGAAGCTGTACCAACTGATTTGGCGTCAGTTTGTGGCTTGCCAGATGACACCAGCTAAGTATGACTCCACCACGTTGACCGTGCAGGCTGGCGATTTCCAACTGCGGGCGAAAGGGCGTACTCTGCGCTTTGATGGTTGGACTAAGGTGATGCCTGCGCTACGTAAAGGCGATGAAGACCGCACTTTACCGGTAATTGAAGTGGGCAGTGATTTGGATTTGCAAAAACTTATCCCAAGCCAACACTTCACCAAGCCGCCAGCACGTTACAGCGAAGCATCACTGGTAAAAGAGTTGGAAAAACGGGGTATTGGCCGTCCATCCACATATGCATCAATCATTTCGACCATTCAGGATCGTGGTTATGTGCGGGTAGAAAACCGCCGTTTCTATGCTGAGAAAATGGGTGAAATCGTTACTGACCGGTTAGAAGAAAACTTCCGCGAATTGATGAATTACGATTTTACCGCGCGCATGGAAAGTGGCCTGGATCAGGTTGCCAACGATCAGGCCGAGTGGAAAGCTGTACTGGATGGTTTCTTTGCCGAATTCAGCGAGCAGCTTGAAAAAGCAGAGAAAGATCCTGAAGAGGGCGGTATGCGCCCGAATCAGATGGTGATGACCAGCATCGACTGCCCAACCTGTGGCCGTCAGATGGGGATTCGCACCGCCAGTACCGGTGTGTTCCTTGGGTGTTCTGGTTATGCATTGCCACCTAAAGAGCGCTGCAAAACCACGATCAATCTGGTACCCGAAGCTGAAATTCTCAATATCCTTGAGGGTGATGATGCGGAAACTAACGCATTACGCGCCCGCCGCCGTTGCCAGAAATGTGGTACGGCAATGGATAGCTATCTCATCGATAACCAACGTAAATTGCATGTTTGCGGTAATAACCCTGCGTGTGATGGTTATGAGATAGAAGAGGGCGAGTTCCGTATCAAAGGGTATGAAGGCCCGATTGTTGAGTGCGAGAAATGTGGTTCTGAAATGCATCTGAAAATGGGGCGTTTTGGCAAGTACATGGGCTGCACCAATGACGAGTGTAAGAATACCCGTAAAATCTTGCGCAGTGGTGAAGTCGCGCCACCTAAAGAAGATCCGGTACCGTTGCCAGAACTGCCTTGTGAGAAGTCAGATGCCTATTTCGTGTTGCGAGACGGTGCTGCAGGCGTGTTCCTGGCTGCGAATACCTTCCCTAAGTCGCGCGAAACCCGTGCGCCGTTAGTCGAAGAGTTAGTTCGCTTCAAAGATCGTTTACCTGAAAAATTACGTTATCTGGCTGATGCGCCCGTGGCGGATAAAGAAGGTAATAAAACCATGGTACGTTTTAGCCGTAAAACCAAACAGCAGTATGTTTCATCCGAGAAAGATGGCAAAGCCACGGGTTGGTCTGCTTTCTATATCGATGGAAAATGGGTTGAAGCGAAAAAATAAGTGGTTAAATCGATCGGAGTACACTTAAGCCTAGAGTACACTTAAGCCTATAGTGCGGTGCTCCGGTAGCACAAAAAAAACCAGCCTCAATGGCTGGTTTTTTTATTGGGCTAATCCACTCAAGTGCTTTATAGTCTTAGTTAATCCGCTAAAGTTATTACACTTTGGCTACTGTCTGCATTTATCAAAAAAATACTATTATTTTTAGGCTGATATACTGTAATACCAGG
>NZ_JAZGQA010000217.1:0-6765 GCF_048593855.1 Yersinia sp. 2542 StPb PI | reverse complement strand
AAACTGGCATGGCGATTGCGCAGAGTAATCCGATCTTGTGTGTTTTACTCAACGACCAGAGGTTAACGCTATGCAACATCGTAACTTGATTAAGGTTTTTGCTCTTTCAGCTTCGGTTATCAGTATGGGTGTGGCTTTTGGCACGCTGGCTGCCGACACCATCAAAGTGGGTATTTTGCACTCGTTGTCCGGCACGATGGCTATCTCTGAAACACCATTGAAAGATATGGCTTTGATGAGTATTGATGATATCAATGCTCATGGTGGTGTATTGGGTAAACAACTGGAGCCGGTTATTGTCGACCCGGCCTCTAACTGGCCACTCTTTGCCGAGAAAGCGCGGCAATTATTAACACAAGATAAAGTCGCCGTCGTATTTGGTGCCTGGACGTCGGTTTCACGTAAGTCTGTCTTACCGGTATTTGAAGAGTTAAATGGTCTACTGTTCTATCCGGTACAGTATGAGGGGGAGGAGATGTCGCCCAACGTCTTCTATACCGGTGCGGCACCAAACCAACAGGCTATCCCCGCTGTGGAATACTTATTAAGTGAAGATGGGGGCGGTGCAAAACGCTTTATTTTGTTAGGGACGGATTATGTCTACCCGCGCACTACCAACAAAATCCTACGTGCTTTCCTGCATACCAAAGGTATTCAGGATAAAGATATCGAGGAGATTTATACCCCGTTTGGTTACAGCGATTACCAAACTATTGTGGGTAATATTAAGAAATTCTCTGCCGATGGCAAAACCGCCGTTATTTCCACCATCAACGGCGATTCAAATGTTCCCTTCTACAAAGAGTTAGCCAACCAAGGTATCAAAGCGACTGATGTGCCTGTCATTGCGTTCTCTGTGGGTGAAGAGGAACTACGTGGCATTGATACCAAACCACTGGTGGGCAATCTGGCTGCCTGGAACTACTTCCAATCGGTGGATAATCCGACGAACAAGACGTTTGTTGAACAATGGAAAGCCTATGCCAAAGCGCATAAGTTGCCAAATGCAGATACTGCTGTCACCAATGATCCGATGGAAGCTACCTGGGTAGGTATGCACATGTGGGCCCAGGCAGTAGAAAAAGCCAAATCAACCGATGTGGATAAGGTTCGTGCTGCGATGGCCGGACAAACCTATCCAGCACCATCAGGATTTACGCTGACAATGGATAAGACTAATCACCATCTGCACAAACCGGTGATGATTGGCGAAATTGAGGCTAACGGACAATTCAACGTGGTATGGCAAACCGATGCGCCAATTCGTGCTCAGCCATGGAGCCCGTTCATCGCCGGAAATGACAAGAAACCGGATCATCCAGTGAAAAGCACGCAGTAGCGATGACACTCCAGGGCCAGATTTTGCTGGCTCTGGATCTTTTTTGCCATATATCAGTGATGAGCGGGCCTATGAAATTGTTAATTCCTGTTTGGAGTAGAGCAGTCAATCTTTTGCTCAGGCCGCTGATAGGCCTGTTACTGAGCTTTTCAGCCTTGGCAACAGCAGGGCCAGCCCATGATTTTGCTGTGGCTAATCGTTCACAGCAAGCCGCTATGTTGCAGCAATGGGCGACCGAACCGGATGCTAGCCGATTACCCTTATTGCAGGCACTGAAACAAGAAACGTTGGTGGTCGATAGCACAGGGCAGGCATTCATCCAGCATAATCTGAGTTTCACCCCGCTGGAAGGGCAGTTACAACCTGTCGGTACACCAAAGAAAATCTGGCTCAATAACCGCTTACGTATTCTTATTGCTAATGCACTGACGGCTCAACGGCTGGCAAGTGAAGATGAATCAGTGCGCTGGCAAGCGGCACTAGAGTTACAGCAGCAAGCGCAAAGTGATCAATTACCGTTACTTAATCAGCGTCTTAAATTGGAAACAGACAGTAAAGTCAAAGAGGCGCTAAGTATTGCTTTGGCTAATTTACAACTGACCGATAGTAACCCTTTGGTGCGCCTGAATGCCGTGCAATTGCTCGGAAAATCAGGTTCGCCACAAACCCAATCTCGTTTGCAAAGCTTAACCGATGCTAAAACCGAGCCTGATGCACAAGTGCGTGCCGCGGCAGCCAGTAGTTTGAAACAGGTACAAAATCGGTTGATGGTCGGGGATATTATTGGGCAAGTATTCAGCGGGTTATCACTAGGCTCTATCTTGTTGCTAGCAGCTCTTGGGTTAGCCATCACTTACGGCCTATTGGGTGTTATCAATATGGCCCATGGTGAAATGCTGATGTTGGGAGCCTATTCAGCTTACTTGGTGCAATCTCTGTTTCAGCAGTTAGCTCCGCATTGGCTAGCCCTCTATCCTTTGGTCGCCTTGCCGGTCGCGTTCTTTATTACGGCTGGAATCGGCATGGCTTTGGAACGAACGGTAATTCGGCATCTTTATGGCCGCCCGCTGGAAACGCTGTTGGCAACCTGGGGAATTAGTCTAATGCTGATTCAGAGCGTGCGTATGATTTTTGGCGCGCAAAACTTGGAAGTCGCTAATCCTGCGTGGCTATCTGGCGGGGTACAGATTTTGCCAAATCTGGTTTTGCCATGGAATCGTATCGCCGTTATCGCCTTTGTGATCATTGTTCTGTTACTCACCTGGCTGTTGCTAAATAAAACCCGTCTCGGTCTACAGGTACGGGCAGTGACGCAGAATCGAGCCATGGCTGCTTGCTGTGGGGTGGCAACCGGCAGGGTTGATATGCTGGCTTTTGGTCTGGGTTCGGGTATTGCCGGATTAGGCGGGGTTGCCCTGTCACAACTGGGAAATGTTGGCCCGGAATTAGGGCAGGGCTACATCATCGATTCCTTCTTGGTTGTGGTGCTTGGTGGTGTCGGACAACTGGCTGGTAGTGTTGTTGCAGCACTGGGGTTAGGCATGCTGAATAAAATTTTGGAACCGCAGATTGGCGCAGTATTAGGTAAGATTTTGATTTTAGTGCTAATCATATTATTTATTCAAAAACGGCCGCAGGGTCTGTTTGCCCTCAAGGGCAGGGTGAGTGATTAATGAATCAACCTTTAGCTATAACCTTGACGCAAAAAGCACCTGTTATCAGCTTATCATTGGGGGCTGTAGTTGTTACTGCACTGATTATTTTGCCTTTTTTAGCACTGCTGCCGGCGGATAATCCTCTCGCAATATCAACCTATACCTTAACGCTTATCGGTAAGATTCTATGCTATGCAGTAGTGGCTATCGCACTTGATCTGGTATGGGGATATGCCGGTTTACTGTCTCTTGGCCATGGCCTATTTTTCGCACTTGGTGGTTATGCCATGGGCATGTATCTGATGCGTCAGGCGGCTGGTGATGGCCTGCCTGCATTCATGTCTTTTCTATCCTGGTCTGAGTTGCCGTGGTTTTGGAGTGGTAGCCAATATTTTATTTGGGCATTGTGCTTGATCGTCTTGGTTCCCGGTTTACTGGCTTTTATTTTTGGATATTTCGCCTTTCGTTCCAAAATAAAGGGCGTCTATTTCTCTATCATGACGCAGGCGCTGACTTACGCGGGGATGTTACTGTTTTTCCGTAACGAAACGGGCTTTGGCGGTAATAACGGTTTCACCGGATTTACCACTATGCTGGGCTTCCCGGTATCGGCAACCTCTACCCGTATTGCCCTGTTTCTGGCCACACTCGCTTTGTTAATCGCCAGTTTGGTACTGGGATTTGCATTGGCCCGCACCAAGTTTGGGCGAGTGTTGACCGCCGTGCGTGATGCTGAAAATCGCCTGACATTTTGTGGCTATGATCCGAAAGGTTTCAAGCTGTTTGTCTGGACATTATCAGCCGTACTCTGTGCTCTGGCGGGAGCGTTGTATGTACCTCAGGTTGGCATTATCAATCCAAGTGAAATGTCACCAACCAACTCTATTGAAGCTGCTATCTGGGTAGCGCTTGGTGGGCGCGGGACATTAATTGGCCCGGTATTAGGGGCTGGCATTGTCAATGGCGCAAAAAGCTGGTTCACCATGGCAATGCCAGAATATTGGCAGTTCTTCCTCGGATTGATATTTATTTTGGTTACGTTGTTCTTACCTAAGGGTGTTATCGGGTTACTGCGGCGGGGGAAAGACAAATGAGCCGGTTTCAAATTACGGAACAACTGATTTATCCCGAGATAATTGTTCAGGAACCCGGTGCGTTAGAGCATGCGGCCGACAAGCATCGCCAGCAACGGGATCCGGTGTTAACCCTCGAAAATATTAATGTTAGCTTTGATGGCTTTCATGCTTTGCGTGATCTCTCATTGCAAATAGGTGTTGGCGAGCTGCGTTGCATTATTGGCCCGAATGGTGCGGGTAAAACCACGCTGATGGATGTGATAACCGGTAAAACACGTCCCCAGACCGGTAAGATGACCTATGACCAACACCATGATCTCTCAATGATGAATACGATAGAGATTGCTCAAGCAGGGATTGGCCGGAAATTCCAGAAACCGACGGTATTTGAAGCGCTGAGTGTGTTTGAAAATCTTGAATTGGCACAAAAAAGCACCAAAACGGTCTGGGCCAGTCTGCGCGCCAAGTTGAACAGTGAGCAGCGGGATCAAATTGATGAAACGCTTACTATGTTGCGCCTTAGTGAGATGCGACAGCGGCAGGCAGGCTTGTTATCTCATGGTCAAAAGCAGTTTCTTGAAATTGGGATGTTATTGGTGCAAGACCCGCATTTGCTACTGTTGGATGAGCCAGCCGCTGGGATGACCGATGCCGAGACCGCCTATACCGCCGAGTTGTTTAATCAATTAGCCGGGAAGCATTCACTGATGGTCGTGGAGCACGATATGGGGTTCGTCGAGTCCATTGCTGATCATGTCACGGTGTTGCATCAGGGCCAGGTGTTGGCCGAGGGGTCATTGGCAGAGGTGCAGGCTAACGAGCAAGTGATCGAGGTATATTTGGGGCGCTGAGCCGCTCTGACTCTGTGTTGCTTCCCCCCTCATTTGGGTTGACCAAACTTCGGGGGATTGCGCCTTGATTCATAGCGGCTGATCGGTGTTGTTTCTCCTGCCATATCACGTGATCGGGTTTTGGTGACTAACAGTTAACTGGATATTTAAGGGCAATATATGCTGCAAGTGAATGAACTTGATCAATATTACGGTGGCAGCCATATCTTGCGTGGCTTGTCATTCGAGGCTGCGATAGGTGAGGTTACATGCTTATTGGGCCGTAATGGCGTTGGTAAAACGACGTTACTCAAATGCTTGATGGGACTGGTGCCGGTCAAAAACGGTAGCATTACATGGGAAGGTAAAAATATTAGCCATCAGTCACCACACCAACGGGTGAAAGGAGGCATTGCTTATGTGCCACAAGGTAGAGAAATTTTCCCCAGATTAACGGTTGAAGAGAACATTCTATTGGGGCTTTCTCGTTTTCCCGGCGCCCAGAGCAAGGTAGTACCTGAAAGTATTTATCAGTTATTCCCAGTGTTACAAGAAATGAAACATCGCCGTGGTGGGGATTTATCTGGTGGGCAGCAGCAGCAGTTAGCGATTGGGCGCGCATTAGCTTGCCAGCCTCGTTTGCTCATTTTGGATGAGCCAACTGAGGGAATTCAACCTTCGGTTATCAAAGAGATAGGTATAGTTATCAAAAAACTGGCTGCTCAAGGGGATATGGCTATCTTGTTGGTTGAGCAGTTTTATGATTTTGCCGCAGAGCTGGCGGATAACTATTTAGTGATGTCCCGTGGCAAAATTATCCAGCGTGGCCACGGCACTGATATGGAGTTAGACGGTGTCCGTGGCCTGGTTGCTATCTGACAGGCTCTTATGGGAGGCGAGTATCCTCGATGGGCAGTGAATCGAATGCCCCCCATTGCGCCCAAGAACCATCATAGAGTGATACTGATGGTGCGTTTAATGCCGCCAGCCCCAGAGCCACCACTGCGGCTGTTACGCCAGAACCACAGCTGGTAATAATGGGCTTGGTTAAATCCACGCCTTGAGCGGCAAAAATACTTGCCAGTGCTTGTGGCGATTTCAAATTACCATTTTCTACCATGCTCCCCCACGGGACATTAATACTGCCGGGGATACGGCCAAGGCGCAGACCAGGCCGAGGCTCAGGCTCTTGGGCTTTAAATCTGTTGGCTGGCCGGGCATCTATAATTTGTACGTCACTATTTCCCAGCACGGCGACAACCTCATCAACGTTTTTGACCGCAGCACTATTGAAAGCCACATTGAACACTTGCGGGGTTGGTTTTGCCTGGCCGCTTTCTAATGCATAGCCCGCTTGCCGCCATCCGTTGATACCACCGGCCAATATACGCACATTTTTGGCACCAAAAGTACGGAACGTCCACCAAACGCGTGGTGCGGAAAACAGGTTACCGTCGTCATAAATCACTAAAGTATGTTGCTCACTTACCCCTAATTGACCAACCCTCTCACTGAATTCCTGTGGCGATGGCAGCATATGTGGCAATTCAGTACTGTGGTCTGCAATTTCATCAATATCAAAGTAAACGGCTCCCGGGATATGCCCTTGCTCGAACTCAGCCTGAATGTCTCTTTTAGGTATCAATCCCGGCGGTGACATTCTGGCATCCAGAATAACGATATCGGCATCATTAGCATGTTCTGCCAGCCATTGTGCTGTAACCAGAAAAGGTGAGTTCATAGCAAGTTACCTGTCAACATTATAAAGGAGCGATGGGATTTATCGCTTCATCTTGATGCCCACTATATAACGAAATTACGCTATTGAAACCCCGACTGACTCATGATGCGTAACGCTTCGCATT
>NZ_JAZGQA010000216.1:0-6782 GCF_048593855.1 Yersinia sp. 2542 StPb PI | reverse complement strand
CACAGAATAATAATTTAAATAAATATTGTCAGATAACCAATAACTGTGATAACTCTGTAGGTATTCGTTCGACACTGACAGATGAACAACCTAATTATGAAAGCGATTGTCCAAGTGATTAACCTAGTCCTAATTAGCGTGGTGGTGATTATTATCCCACCGTGCGGGGCTGCACTTGGACGAATAAAGGCATAAAAATCAAGCCTTAATCTCAAGAGAACCCCCGCACCGAAAGGTCCGGGGGTTTTTTTATTGGTACGTTAAAGACGCGAGGAACATAAAATGCACAACAGAATAAAATCCTGTGCCTCCCGCAAAAGGTCGGGGAAATAACTATGAATGGTGCTCAGTGGGTGGTTCAAGCGTTGCGTGCGCAGGGTGTTGATACGGTATTCGGCTATCCGGGTGGGGCAATAATGCCTGTCTACGATGCTTTGTATGATGGTGGTGTCGAGCATTTGCTCTGCCGCCATGAGCAAGGTGCTGCGATTGCTGCCATTGGCTATGCCCGTGCAACCGGTAAAGTCGGGGTGTGTATTGCCACTTCTGGCCCTGGAGCCACTAATC
Organism: Yersinia sp. 2542 StPb PI; assembly: GCF_048593855.1. Lineage (NCBI taxonomy): Bacteria > Pseudomonadati > Pseudomonadota > Gammaproteobacteria > Enterobacterales > Yersiniaceae > Yersinia > Yersinia sp. 2542 StPb PI. The sequence goes on along the minus strand of NZ_JAZGQA010000216.1, from coordinate 6,215 downwards.
TGATCACCGGTTTGGCTGATGCATTGCTGGATTCTGTGCCGGTCATTGCTATCACCGGTCAGGTGGGGTCTGCTTTAATCGGTACTGATGCTTTTCAGGAGATTGACGTATTGGGCTTGTCACTTGCCTGTACTAAACACAGTTTTCTGGTTGAATCATTAGAGGCGTTGCCTGGTATCATGGCGGAGGCGTTTGCCATTGCTACCAGTGGCCGCCCTGGACCGGTTTTAATCGATATTCCGAAGGATATTCAGTTAGCTGTGGGTGATTTAACTCCGCACCTGATGCCAGTTGAAGAGCATCTTGTTGATTCTGCCGCCGAGTTACAACAAGCCTGGGATATGCTGGCAACCGCGCAAAAACCGATGTTGTATGTCGGTGGCGGGGTTGGCATGGCACAGGCCGTTCCTGCTTTACGTGCTTTTATCGAGGTAACGGGTATTCCTGCGGTTGCCACTCTGAAGGGCTTAGGTGCGCCGGATACTAATCACCCGTGCTATCTGGGGATGCTGGGGATGCATGGCACTAAAGCCGCAAACTTTGCGGTGCAGGATTGCGATTTACTGATAGCGGTTGGTGCGCGGTTTGATGACCGTGTCACCGGCAAGCTGAATACATTCGCCGCAAAAGCAAAAGTTATCCATATGGATATCGACCCGGCTGAATTGGGTAAATTGCGTCAGGCGCATGTCGCGTTGCAGGGCGATTTGAAAGTATTGCTGCCCGCATTACAGCAACCGTTGGATATCCAGCCGTGGCGTGATGAGGTCATGGCATTGAAACACCAGCATAGCTGGCGCTACGATCACCCTGGCCAGGCAATTTATGCTCCGTTGTTACTGAAGCAGATATCTGAGCGCAAAGCACCGCAAGCGGTAGTGACTACCGATGTGGGCCAGCACCAGATGTGGACGGCGCAGCATATGAACTTTACCCGGCCTGAGAATTTCATCACCTCCAGCGGTTTGGGCACGATGGGTTTTGGTGTGCCGGCCGCGGTTGGCGCACAAATGGCCCGCCCTGATGACATGGTTATCTGTATCTCCGGTGACGGTTCGTTTATGATGAATGTTCAGGAGTTGGGCACGATAAAACGAAAACAGTTACCGCTGAAAATCGTATTATTAGATAACCAGCGATTGGGTATGGTTCGACAGTGGCAGCAACTGTTTTTTGATGGACGTTATAGCGAAACCAATCTTTCTGATAACCCCGATTTCATCACACTGGCCAGTGCGTTTAATATCCCCGGCCAACGTATCACCCGCAAAGACCAAGTCGACGCCGCTCTGGATGCGCTGTTTAACAGCGAAGGCCCTTATCTGCTCCAGGTTTCCATCGACGAACTCGAAAACGTTTGGCCGTTAGTGCCGCCAGGCGCAGGTAATGAAACCATGCTGGAGAAAATCTCATGATGCACCATCAATCCTCTATCCAACATCAAATCTCTATCCAAGCCCGCTTCCGCCCTGAAATGTTAGAGCGTGTATTGCGGGTTGTGCGGCACCGTGGCTTCCAGGTTTGTGCTATGAATATGTCGCCAATGATTAATGCTGAGAATATTAATATTGAATTGACCGTTGCCAGCGGGCGACCTGTCGATTTACTGTCTTCTCAGTTAAGTAAGCTTATGGATGTCGCCTGCGTCGAGATCCTACAACCTAATACATTACAGATACGCGCCTGATGCGCCACAAGGAAAGAAAAGAATGACGAAGAAAGCTGATTTTATTTGGTTTAACGGTGACATGGTTCCGTGGGCAGAGGCTAAAGTTCACGTGATGTCTCACGCGTTACACTACGGCACGTCAGTCTTCGAAGGTGTCCGTTGCTACGACTCCCACAAAGGTCCGGTAGTTTTCCGTCACCGCGAACATATGCAGCGTTTACATGACTCAGCTAAAATTTATCGTATGCCGGTTTCCCAGTCGGTTGATGAGCTGATGGAAGCCTGCCGTGCGACATTGCGTAAAAACAATCTGACCAGCGCGTATATCCGCCCGTTAGTGTTTATTGGTGATGTCGGCATGGGTGTGAACCCGCCAGATGGCTATAAAACAGATGTGATAATCGCCGCGTTCCCATGGGGTGCTTATCTGGGTGCGGAAGCGTTGGAGCAAGGCATTGATGCCATGGTGTCCTCATGGAACCGTGTGGCACCCAATACCATTCCAACTGCGGCGAAAGCCGGTGGTAACTACCTGTCCTCCTTGCTGGTGGGCAGCGAAGCACGCCGTCACGGCTATCAGGAAGGGATTGCGCTGGATATTCATGGCTTCTTGTCTGAAGGTGCGGGTGAAAACCTGTTTGAAGTAAAAGATGGCATCCTGTTCACGCCGCCGTTTACCTCTTCAGCCCTGCCGGGTATCACTCGTGATGCGATTATCAAACTGGCGAAAGATATGGGTCTGGAAGTGCGTGAGCAAGTGTTGTCACGTGAATCTCTCTATTTGGCGGATGAAGTCTTTATGTCCGGTACTGCGGCAGAAATTACCCCGGTACGCAGCGTAGATGGTATTCAGGTCGGTATTGGTAAACGTGGCCCGGTTACCACCAAGATCCAACAAGCGTTCTTTGGCCTGTTCACCGGTGAAACTGAAGATAAGTACGGTTGGCTGGATCCAATCAATCAATAATCAATAAAAACTGACAGACAGAATCAGCAGGTGGTTCGTTCGCCACCTGCAACACAGAATACATTGGAGTGAAGAGACAATGCCTAAGTACCGTTCCCATACCACCACTCATGGCCGCAATATGGCCGGCGCTCGTGCACTGTGGCGCGCTACCGGTATGACCGATGATGACTTCGGCAAACCGATTATTGCAGTGGTTAACTCATTTACCCAGTTTGTACCGGGCCACGTTCATTTGCGCGACTTAGGCAAGCTGGTAGCGGAGCAAATTGAAGCGTCTGGCGGCGTGGCTAAAGAGTTCAACACTATTGCGGTGGATGATGGGATCGCGATGGGCCACGGCGGCATGCTCTATTCACTGCCTTCACGTGAATTGATTGCCGACTCCGTAGAATACATGGTTAACGCCCATTGCGCGGATGCCATGGTGTGTATCTCTAACTGCGACAAAATTACCCCAGGGATGCTGATGGCGTCTCTGCGTTTGAATATTCCGGTGATCTTTGTGTCCGGCGGCCCGATGGAAGCGGGTAAAACCAAGCTGTCCGATAAAATCATCAAACTGGATCTGGTGGATGCCATGATCCAGGGCGCAAACCCGAATGTCAGTGATGCCGACAGTGAGCAGATTGAACGCTCTGCCTGCCCGACCTGTGGTTCCTGCTCGGGGATGTTTACTGCCAACTCGATGAACTGCTTGAATGAGGCGCTGGGTCTGGCGCTGCCAGGTAACGGTTCACTGTTGGCGACCCATGCTGATCGTAAACAACTGTTCCTCGATGCTGGTAAGCACATTGTTGAGCTGACTAAACGTTATTACGAACAGGATGATGTTAGTGCCTTGCCGCGCAGCATCGCGAACAAAGCCGCATTTGAAAACGCCATGACGCTGGATATCGCGATGGGTGGCTCGACCAACACCGTACTGCACTTACTGGCCGCAGCACAGGAAGGGGAGGTTGATTTCGATATTAGCGATATCGACCGTTTATCTCGCCAGGTGCCTCATTTGTGTAAAGTTGCGCCGAGCACGCAGAAATATCATATGGAAGACGTGCACCGTGCGGGTGGGGTTATGGGTATTTTAGGCGAACTGGACAGGGCTGGCTTGCTTAACCGCGAGGTGCGTAATGTGTTGGGGCTGAATCTGACCGATACGCTGGAAACCTATGACGTGATGCTGACCGGTGACGAAGGGGTCAAGCAGATGTACGCCGCAGGCCCGGCGGGTATTCGTACCACTAAAGCCTTCTCGCAGGATTGCCGCTTCCCATCACTGGATACTGACCGTGAAGAGGGTTGTATCCGTACTCGCGAACATGCTTACAGCCAAGACGGCGGTTTAGCTGTGCTGTACGGCAATATCGCCGCGAACGGTTGTATTGTTAAAACCGCCGGTGTGGATAAAGAGAGCCTGACCTTCCGTGGCCCGGCAAAAGTGTATGAGAGTCAGGATGATGCGGTAGCAGCGATTCTCGGCGGTAAAGTTGTGGCGGGTGACGTGGTCGTTATCCGTTACGAAGGGCCAAAAGGCGGGCCGGGGATGCAGGAAATGCTCTATCCGACCACCTATTTGAAATCCATGGGATTAGGCAAGAGCTGTGCTTTGCTGACTGATGGCCGGTTCTCCGGCGGGACGTCTGGTTTGTCGATTGGTCATGTTTCACCAGAAGCGGCCAGTGGCGGCCTGATTGGTCTGGTGCAGGATGGCGATTTCATTGATATCGATATCCCAAACCGTGGCATTGTGTTGGATGTGAGCGAATCTGAGCTGACCGCTCGTCGTGAAACTGAAGAAGCCCGTGGCGATGCTGCCTGGTCGCCTAAAGCCCGCGAACGTCAGGTTTCTTATGCACTGCGCGCTTATGCTCTGCTGGCAACCAGCGCCGACAAAGGTGCTGTGCGCGACAAAAGTAAGCTGGGAGGCTAATACCCATGGCGGTATCACAACCCTTATCTGCTGCCCCTTGCGGGGCAGAATATCTGCGGGCGATATTGCGCGCGCCGGTGTATGAGGTGGCGCAAGTCACCCCGTTGCAAGTGATGGAAAAAATCTCTTCCCGCCTGGCTAATACCATTTTGGTTAAACGTGAAGACCGCCAGCCAGTGCACAGTTTTAAGCTGCGTGGTGCTTATGCGATGCTGGCGGGTCTGACAGAAGAGCAGAAAGCCTGTGGTGTGATAACAGCCTCTGCCGGTAATCATGCGCAAGGTGTCGCGCTCTCAGCCAGTAAGCTCGGTATCAAGGCACTTATCGTGATGCCGGTAGCAACCGCTGACATCAAAGTGGATGCCGTGCGCGGTTTTGGTGGTGAGGTGCTGCTGTTCGGTGCCAATTTCGATGAAGCCAAAGGCAAAGCTATCGAGTTATCCCAGCAGCAGGGTTATACCTTTGTTCCGCCGTTTGACCATCCGGCCGTTATCGCCGGGCAGGGGACGCTGGCGATGGAGTTACTCCAGCAAGACGCACACCTTGATCGGGTTTTTGTCCCGGTCGGTGGCGGTGGGCTGGTGGCCGGTGTGGCGGTGCTTATCAAGCAACTGATGCCACAGATTAAAGTGATCGGGGTTGAAGCGGAAGACTCAGCTTGTTTACGCGCCGCACTGGATGCGGGCAAGCCGGTTGACCTGGCCCGTGTTGGGTTATTTGCCGAGGGTGTCGCCGTCAAACGTATTGGCGATGAGCCATTCCGCCTATGCCAGGAGTATTTGGACGAGGTGATCACCGTCGACAGTGATGCTATCTGTGCGGCAGTAAAAGATTTATTTGAAGATGTGCGTGCCATCGCCGAACCTTCTGGTGCTTTGGCGCTGGCGGGCCTGAAAAAGTATGTCCAGCAGCATAATATCAAAGGCGAACGTCTGGCCCATGTGCTGTCCGGGGCTAACGTGAACTTCCATGGTCTGCGCTATGTGTCAGAACGTTGTGAGCTGGGCGAGCAGCGCGAAGCTTTGCTGGCCGTGACTATCCCCGAGAAAAAAGGCAGTTTTCTGCGTTTCTGCGAGTTGCTGGGGGGGCGTTCGGTCACTGAATTCAACTACCGTTATGCGGATGCCGATAATGCCTGCATTTTCGTAGGGGTACGTTTGACGCGCGGCTATGCCGAGCGGGCAGAGATATTGGCTGAGCTACAGGCAAAAGATTATCAGGTGGTGGACCTATCTGACGACGAGATGGCCAAACTGCATGTGCGTTATATGGTGGGTGGCCGACCTTCCAAACCATTGCGTGAGCGGCTGTACAGCTTTGAATTCCCTGAATCACCGGGCGCATTGCTGAAGTTCTTGCATACATTAGGTACGCACTGGAATATCTCTTTGTTCCACTATCGTAGCCATGGCACTGATTTTGGCCGGGTATTGGCAGGGTTTGAGTTGTCAGATTCTGAGCCGCAATTTGAAGAGCACCTGGCCGCTTTGGGCTATGATTGCCATGATGAAACCAACAACCCGGCGTTTAAGTTCTTTTTGGCGGGTTAAGTTTTGGCTGGATGAAGTGGCGGTGAATACCTATCAATAACAATAAAACTCAGGGCTAATAAGTGCTGAGTTTTTTATTTCTACTTAGTTATATTTAAT
>NZ_JAZGQA010000215.1:0-6972 GCF_048593855.1 Yersinia sp. 2542 StPb PI | reverse complement strand
GTCATATATCACTTTGATTTAGAGTAATTGATAATAGTAACTTTATATTTTACATTGTGTAACTTTTAATGATACAATGCATGTACGGAATGGAATGACGGAACAGACAATGATTAAGTCTTTTCGGGATAAAAACCTAGAACTGTTCTACATGGAAAGTAAACGAGATCGCGCTATACCGGCAACAATAGAGCGCCAGTTAGCGAAGAAGCTTGATATGTTGGCCGCCGCACATAATGAGCGAGATTTGTTTATTCCAACCAGTAATTACTACAAGCGTCTCTCAGGGCAGTTTGATGGCTGGTCAAGTATGAGAGTCAATATTCAATGGCGGTTAATGTTTCAATGGAAAGACGGATATGCTGAAAGCATCTACCTCGATCCTCATCAAGACACCTAGGGGGATTTATGCTTGATACCACTACTCGCGAACCTACTACGGTAGGCGAAATTTTGCAGGAAGAATTTTTAACCCCATTAGCCATTGGGCAGGAAGAACTGGCCGATATTATGGGCGTGACTCGCGCAACGGTTAACCGTTTGTGCAAAGGCCGTCGTCGTCTGACTGTAGAAGAAGCGACGCTGTTTTCTGAGTTGTTTGAGACGACGCCCGAATTTTGGTTGAACCTCCAAGCCGCTCATGACCGTTGGGAAGCGCGAGAAGCGCTTCAAAAACATAAGCGACCCCCAATGCGTCCTATCATGGAAATGTTGGGGCGGCGTATCTCACACGCCTGATCCTGCCAAATAGAAACCGCTCATCTGTGAAGTGAACCCCATATATTGGACACTTTGCTTTAACTGGCGGATGACATGGCCTGAGTTCGATATTGTACCGGACTCAGGCCGTTCAGTTTCCCTTTGATTCGCTCGTTGTTGTAGTAGTGGATGTATTCTTCCACTGCATCTCTCAGATGTTCCGTGTTTTCATACTCTTCGTGATACCAGCATTCTGTTTTTAACAGACCAAAAAAATTTTCTATCACAGCGTTATCCAAGCAGTTCCCTTTACGCGACATGCTTTGCTTTATGTCTTTTGCTTGCAATGCTTCCTGATACCGGGCCATCTGATACTGCCAGCCCTGATCCGAGTGAAGTATCGGTGCGTCGCCCAGCTTCAGGATTTTTAGTGCATCGCTAAGCATATTTTCGACCAGACTCATTCCCGGATGCGTCGTCATATTCCAGGCTATTATCTCGCTGTTATACAGATCCAACACTGGTGACAGATATAGCTTTGTCCCTTTAACGTTGAACTCGGTAACATCCGTGACCCATTTCTGATTTGGACTACTGGCCTTAAAGTCACGTTCCAGGATGTTTGGAGCCACTTTACCGTAGGTGCCTTTGTATGACTGATACTTCTTGCTTCTCAGGCATGATGCCAGCCCCATTTTACGCATCAGCTTTCGAACCGTTTTATGATTTATACCATAGCCTTCATTCAGTAATGCCAGAGTAATGCGACGGTAACCATATCGCCCTTTATGGTGATGGAATAACGCGGCTATTCTTTGTTGCTCACCCTTGTAGCGATCGCTACGGTCGTCTGACTTAACATGCCAGTAAAATGTACTACGGGGTAATCCTGCGATAAGAAGTAGCATTTCCAGTTTATGGCTTTGCCTCAATTCGGTAATTATTTTCGCTTTTTCTTCTGCTTTTCCCGGATCAAGGCTTGAAGCTTTTTTAGGTAGGCATTCTCCGCCCGCAGGTATTCAAGCTCTTCTTCAGCGCTCTGGAACTCTGGACGGGGATTGTTATGTACTTCTGACGTTTCGTTCTTCCTGAAGTGGTTTACTGAATTTGGCCACCTGAACAGAGGTGATACCGGCAACCGACTTTGGGAGCAGGCCCGACCGCTGGCAGATAACGGTCTGGGACGTGCGTTGCTGCGAGACAGTGGACTGAGTGAGCAGGGAGAAGCCCGGTTTATCAGTGGCAGCAAAAAATACCCGTTACCGCATGTGGCCTGGCCCGCTTACGATGCCAATGGCCTTCAGAGTGGCGTCTGGCTAGATGAAGTGCGCCTGAATGATGACGGCTACCTGCAAGGATTGGCGGGGAAAGGGTGCTTGCTGGGGAGTGAGAGCAGCAGTTTTGTGGTACTCCAACAGAGCCAGAATGGTGAAACACAGCTGGTAAACGATGTGGATAGCGCGATGGCTATCACCCGCGCCTCACCCGACAGTGGTGTGGTGATACAGATAGGGGAAGCCCCACCGGCTTACCGTGTTGAAGCCGTCACCCAGGGCAGCCTCCCTGTTACGTCACCCGAAAATCCCCCTAGCGCACCGCAAGCTGACGCGCCACTGAGCCTGAAAACACCGGAAGAGCAGGCGCGAGAACAGGCCGAAAAAGCCGAAATAGACCGCCAACGAGCGATGCCTCTTGGGGCAGAAAAATCGACGCTCTCACCGGAGACTATGGAGGCCGAAAAACAGATGGCCCATGAGATACAACAGGAAAAACACGTGGGTACACAACATCAACAACAGAATACGGAGCAGGAAACGCATATCGAGCGACAGCATAAACAACAACAGGCATTACAACAGCTGGAGCGGGAGATCGTCAAAGAGAAAACCCTGGGAGAATCATGATGAAAACAGTTTCAGCCCTCATCATGCCTTTCATTTTATGCAGCTCACTGGCGAACGCCGAGGTACAGGTAGGCTTTTGACCGGATGGTAGCGCTGAGAGTGCCGTTAACCAGGCATATCAGCAGGAATTCGAGCGCTTATGGGCTGAGGGAACTCCACTTAACGCTCACTACTGACCTTTTTTTCAACCTCATTGATTTGCATACCGTTAATGCTCATGCGCCAACATGAGCAGCGGATCACGATCATTTACTGCCAACTGCCAGAAATTGTAGTAATCTTTGCCTAATCGATCCTTTTTAGATCCTTGGGGAGGTAAAGATGTCACAAATCTCAGATGCAGTTACTTCCTCATCGAAAACGAAGCGCCCTTATAGAAAAGGGAATGCACTCAGTGATGCAGAGAAACAGCGAGCATCTATTGCTCGAAAAAGGGCTACTCATAAAGAAATAAAGGTTTTCATAGAGCCTCAGCTTAAAAACTTTCTTATGAGTATGTGCTCTCAAGATGGATTAACACAGGCAGAAATTATTGCTAGGTTGATAAAACGTGAAGCTCTCGACAGGAACCTATCCTGATGGGCTTACTTTCTTGATCCTTTAGCTTGTGAGTGCTAGATTCCTGATCGTTTACGCATTTTAAGGTGAGCCACGCCGTAAGGTGGCAGGGAACAGAATCTGTTGAGGATATTCTCCAGAGACTGAAAAGCAAAAACCCCGATAATCTCTTCACTTTGGCGGGCGAGGAAGATTACCGGGGCCTACTTAAAACTGTATAGAAGCTGTTGCTCTATGCAGGGAGTATAGAATTGTGCAAAAGAAAATTCAACTCCTACTGTGCAACATAAGCACAGGCAGGTTTGGCTAATACGTATATTGCTCTGGCCGAGCCTGAGAATACCCCGCAATTGACCCGACGTGGTGAGTCAAATACGCTGCGTAAAGGGACATCAAAAATTCATCGGCGTTATGCGCCAGCACTGACCTGTACCGTTCCTCGCGGCATGGCGTCAAAGGTCGTTGCACGTCTCAGTAGTCACAACTGGCACCGTAACCACGAACTGATAGAGCTGCGTCGTAAGGGCTATGTGCCGTATACCAAACGTAACGATCCGCACTTTTTGCCAAAGCCCATGCGTATCTCCGCACGGTCGGAAAGCTGCGAAGCGCTGACATCGTTGTCTATGGCACTGGCGGCCAATTGTGACTACAACCCAGACAGTGACTATCCGTTCGAGATCATGGCCCCGTTTGAGCAAATTGCGGCCTCGATGGGGATGTTGCATGTTTATGATAACGGCCGCAAAGCTTACGACAGTCCTTTGCATGCGTTATCTGTGCAAGAACAACTGGGCTACGTGATAGCGCTTCACGGTAAAGATACTGACAGTGGCCAGAACAAGCCGCTGCGACTGTGGCTGACTGAAAAGTTCTTCATTTCAAGAGGCATTGCCGTTGAAGAGATCCGTCATTGGCTTGGCCAGTTCAAAACATGGGCGATAAAAAACGGTTTAACTGAAAGCTTGCGCAAGAAATATGAACGGCACCTGCTACGTGTTGAGAATATGGGTATTGATCTGAAAGACAAACCCTCCTTACGGAATCGTTTAAAACAAATCAAACGTTGGGTTGTTAGCCCTGATTTGGCAAAAGAGAAGCAAAAGAAAGTGGCTCTTTTGGAAGATCACCTGACTGAAATCGACAGTGATAATACCCAGCGTCTCGATCTTATTCTCGATGAGACACAGCAAAAGATACGCAGGCTGGCCAAGGCGAAGCATAAACGCCATAATCCGTATTATCAGGCGTATGTCAAATGGTCAACAAGTGGTGCTGTCATGACGCATGAAGTCGTTATGCAAGAACAGACGTTGCAGAAAGAACAGCCGGCACTTAAACACAGTGACCCCGAAGCCTATTACCGACAGTTACTTGAGCGTGCCGGCATAGTTTAGCCCCAATATCCCCACATTCTGAAGCTCACCGTGCCTGGCGCGGTTTTTGTCTTGGTGAAACCGGACAAAACGAGTGTTATTTAGCCACCAGGTCACGCCCCATTCTGCATTATCCCCCCGAATTCATGAGCGATATTGGCGTAATGTCGAGAGTGTTGAATATTTGTACCATTAACTTCGAATTAATGTCATTACCTTCGTAAGCTGTTTGATTAATATCATTAATTTCGAACGTTATTCCTGAACAAAATAAGCCTCTAAAAAGAGGAGTACTTTTCGAGCGGCTAAAGCCTGCTCTCTAAAGGGGTTCCGCGCCCATTTCCTCCATAAGTTCCACCTTGAACATAAAAAACATTATTTATCATGTTGTTATTGATTTTATTCGTGTTCAGTCTCTTCTTCATCGTTCAGCGGGTCAACACCTTCCAGAAGGCTATCCAGACTTGTGATTGCTGCTTTCTCTTCAAATGAATAATTCCCTCCCAAAAGAATGTGCCCCCACGCTACTGGAGATAAGTTAGCCAGAATTTCTATCGCCTTTTTATTGTTTTGTTTTTCAGATTTATCGACTAGCCCTGATAATATTGCTGAATTATAGTAAATAACACAATTTGCTATCAGCCTTGCACAGTCATTCCATTGGTCTATCTGGTAGTCATCACCACCACGGAATTGATTGCCATTTACTGATGCTATTGCTCTTCTCAGTTGATGATAAGCTTCACCTCTGTTCAGAGCTTGCTGAACAAATTGCCTTAACGTTTTATTATCAGCGTAATTCAGAACATAGATACATTTGATAATCCTGTCATATTCTCTGAGTGCCGCCAATGTTTTGCTGCTACGTTTTGTATTAGATAACTTTTTAACCACTGTACTTTGCACTGTCGTTTTTCTGCTTAAAGAACAAATAATATGCTGTATGTTTTCCCATTCCTGTAAAATAAGCTTATTATTTAATTGTTTTTTAAGCCTGATAATCAATTGTTCATCTTCTAGAATAACTTCAAACAGCTCATTAAATATTTTCTTGAACTTTGCATAACGTGGTGAAAATTGATATCCAAAAATATCCAGCATTGCAAAATTTACGTTATTGACACCATGATTATCTGTAGCCAGTGATTTTGGTTGTATTTCACTGGAATTATTGTACAGCAGATCAAATGCGAAATGTCCTTCATACTCGTTGGGAGAAATGACTACGGTTGCCAATGGTACATGATTTGACACCAGCGTCATGGCCGAAACACCTTTTCCTTTCCTAAAATATTTGGCAGAAAATCTAGCTTTGAATGTATTTATTCTGCATGTGTGCTTTTGTCCATCAACACTTCCAAATGGTGATTCTTCGTTTATTGTCCAGTATTTAAATACCGAAAGGTTTGCGATTGCATCAGACACTACCGTATTTGCTATTTCTGTTGTGTCTGGGCGAATAAACTTATCATTTACGTCACGTAGCACACCAATACTTCTGTCTGATGCCGATGCCATTCGATGAACACCATAGTTTGCACCATTACCAAATATACAGGCAAGAAGATCATTATTGTCAGCTGCCAGATTGTTTTTTCTGGATGATACTGCATTGAAAACAGATAAAAAACCGGTCTCGTTGTTTACATATTTCATTACATCAACTATTCCTGTGTTTTTTATTTGAGTGTAAATCGGATTATCAACGCTGGTCTTCCATTTTTTACTAGCCAGGCTCCACTGTAATCTGTTTGACTGTGGCTGTTTTTTTACAAATTCATTAGCATCTGAATTTATACTGATGCTTACACGCTCCAGTTTCTCGTTAAAATCTTTTTCTAAATTAGCCAGAGTCTGCTCTATTGGCGTAATCAGCCGCTCAAGGCCGGTTTTCTCTATCAAAATTGATTTATTCTCATCCCAGTCTTCGCGCTCTATAAGGTCATCTTCCAGTCGTTTGTTTTGCTCACTCTCCGAAGCATAAAAGAGTCCATTTTCCAGATGGTTAGATATCCTGTTGTACATGTGAAACTCGAATCGTGAAGTGTTAACTTCTCCTTCTTTTACGATGTAACTTTTCTCTGCTGGACGGATTATTCTCTGATCTTTAGCTTCCAGTTTACCTTTTTCTTTGAGGTCATCCCTGGCTGCTTCAATCTGATGTCCGATTACTGATTTTTCTTTGTCATATACAATGTCGATAGCGATAAAAAGCTTTCTGACTGAATTGGCGATCTTAAGGTGATTACTGTCAATATATTGCCATTGATATTCAATTACATCGATTTTATTTTTATCGAAGAACTTACTGACAAGGTGCATATCTTCCCTTGATATGACAGAAAACACTTTTTTGCGAACATCGCCAAAAGGAACGTTATCATCAATACTGCCATCGATGAAGACGTTAAATATGTCACTAGCAAATTTGATCT
>NZ_JAZGQA010000214.1:0-6974 GCF_048593855.1 Yersinia sp. 2542 StPb PI | reverse complement strand
ATGAAAAAAGAGGGGATACTCGCTGCATCCCCGCCAATAACCTCTAATTGCTTATTTTATTATATATTCCACAATTTCATCACATTGGCTTTCCTCAATAAACTGAGTAATAGACATAAAGGTGATGCCGTTATCTCCATGTAATTTTTTGGCTCGTTCAATCAGTTGAACATGCGTTATGACCACGTCGGTATCGCTGGGGATCTCCTCCATTTTAGCGTTGGATACTTTAATATCGATCATGACCTTCTTCAGCTTTGTTTTCAAAACCGACGCCCCAATTACGCTAGACCCCATACCAGCATCACAGGCGACGACTCTCTTTTCAATCTGTCTGGTGCCCAGCTCCTTCATTGTTATGGTGATGTTTATAAATGGTTATCTTATGTTTCGCTTAGTATACTTATTGACATGTTATTCATAATTCTGGTGTGAGCAATATGTCGACTTATGCTGTGCGTAGTGTCATTTGGGTTGGGATATACCTTTTTTTTATTCTGGCCCCTCTGTTGGCATTATTAACCGGTACATTACCCCCAGCTCGAGATTTCTGGACGGAGTTTTCGATTGCCCTTGGTTATGCCGGATTGGCAATAATGGGGCTACAATTTGGTCTGACTGCCCGTTTCCGTTATGTCACCGAACCTTGGGGTGAGGATATTATCTATCACTTCCACCGACGAATCTCTTTGATTGCAGTCGGGCTGGTTATCGCACATCCCTTAATCCTATTTGTTGTTCGTCCAGAGTTATTGGCACTACTAAACTCCTTCGACGCGCCGTGGCGAGCCCGTTTTGCCGCCCTATCAACCTATGCATTAATTGCTTTGGTTATTACCGCATTGTGGCGAGTTCAACTAAAAATACGCTATGAAATCTGGCATTTATCTCACATTATTCTGGCCGTAGTGGCGGTTGTTGCCGGGGTCATGCATATGGTCGGCTGGGGGTTTTACCTCGACGACCCATTAAAAAGAGCACTTTGGGTTGGCCTGATTCTTTTTTGGTTTGGTTTGCTACTGTATGTGCGGATCGTCAAACCGCTGTTTATATTGCGACGCCCCTATCGCGTGGTAGCAGTACGGCAGGAACGGGGTGATACCGCCACCTTGGTGATGATGCCCGATGGCCATGACGGTTTTCGCTTCACTCCCGGACAGTTCGGTTGGTTAACCATTTGGGGTAGCCCGTTTAACATTACCGCCCATCCGTTCTCTTTTTCATCCAGCGCACAGGTGAGTGACGGGCGCGTGGAAATGTCGATCCGCAATCTGGGGGATTTTACCTCTAACATACCTAAAGTCCCCATCGGGCAACGGGTCTATTTGGATGGCCCCTATGGGGCATTCACATTAGGAAATCCGGCAGACATGCATGTTCTGGTCGCCGGTGGTGTTGGGATAACGCCAATGATGAGTATGTTGCGAACACTGGCTGATCGCGGTGACCAACGGCCAGCCCTGCTACTTTATGGCAGCAAAGATTGGGAATCGATCACCTTTCGTGAAGAGTTAGAAGCATTAAAATCACGGCTTAATTTGGTCGTGGTGCATGTGTTGTCGAACCCCGCGCCAGACTGGACGGGGGAAAAAGGATTCATTGATGCCGAGGTGTTCAAACGGCACTTGCCCCCTCCCTATGCCAGTCACGAGTATTTTATATGTGGCCCCAATGTCATGATGGATGCTATCGAGTCTGCGCTGAATGAAATCGGTGTTCCTATGTCGAAGTATCATTCAGAACGTTACAGTTTTGCCTGAGGAGTTTACCGATGCGACGTCTATTTGCTGAACGTTTAGTGATTGCCACGGCTGTGGTTGTGATTATGGTGGCGCTGCTATTTGCCTGGCTGCGGGTGGCTGGGTAACAGCATAAAAGCGGTCAAGAGAGCGCACGCCACCAGATGGCAAACCGCACCTTGGCCGCACTGTATTGTTACCAAAAGCCATAACTGACGTCATTGGCAGCAAAAATTGCTATAATGGGGCATGTTTAGTGTCGATATCGTCTTGCAAGTCCCCTTTATCTGGGGAATAACCTTACATCTACCCCTAACTCACCCGCGTGTAGATATCGGTCGCCCTGCACCACAAGGTAACCCTGTTAAAACACTGCAACATCCATCAACGGGCCGTTTTATCGTCAAATGGCCGTAACCTCAAACTGTACAGACTTAAATAGGATCTAACTTACACAGAGCCAGGCCCACCCGCCTTTTCAGGTGTGTTCACCGTCGTTGAGGCAGTTCAACGATATGGGTCTTGCCACAACTGAGATTAACTATGCTGACTCTGCTTCATCTGCTTTCTTCTGTCGCCCTGCTGGTGTGGGGAACACACATTGTTCGCACCGGTATCATGCGTGTTTACGGTGCCGATCTGCGCCGGGTTCTGAGCGCCAGTATCCAGAAAAAACCCACGGCTTTTATCGCCGGTATTGGTGTCACGGCGCTAGTACAGAGCAGTAATGCTACCGCGTTACTGGTTATCTCATTTGTATCGCAGGGGCTTATCTCCTTGTCGCCGGCCTTAGTGATTATGTTAGGGGCAGATGTCGGGACGGCGCTGATGGCGCGGGTGCTGACATTTGATCTCTCCTGGCTCTCACCGTTGCTAATCCTGGGTGGGGTTATTGTTTTCCTCGGCCAGCGCAAAAGTCGGATTGGTCAGATGGGGCGGGTAGGCATCGGTCTCGGGTTGATTATTCTGGCACTGCAACTGATTGTCACTGCCGCCGGGCCGATTACGCAAGCAACCGCCGTGCAAGCCATTTTTTCATCTCTGACCGGTGATACCATTCTGGCATTATTGATTGGCGCACTGTTCGCCATGATCAGTTATTCCAGTCTGGCCGCAGTATTGCTGACCGCCACACTGGCCGCTACCGGTTTAGTTCCGCTAAATATCGCCCTCTGTATTGTGATTGGCTCTAATCTGGGCAGTGGTTTGCTAGCACTGATCAGCAGCCGTGGGCAGAATGCCATCTCCCGACAAGTGGTGCTGGGCAGCCTACTGTTTAAAGTGATCGGCTGTATTTTAGTCCTCCCTTGGGTCAATATGTTAGGGCAATGGCTCATTAGCCGTAATTTGCCCGCCGCCGAAGTGGTCATTTACTTCCACGTATTTTATAACCTGCTGCGCTGCTTGTTGATGCTGCCATTTGTTGGAGTGATGACTCGTATCTGTAGCCGATTAGTCAGCGATGACCAAACTACCCTACAACCCTCGGCCCCGCGCTATCTTGATATTACCGCCATCGATACACCTTCGTTAGCCTTAGCAAACGCAGTGCGGGAAACCCTGCGAATGGGTGATGTGCTGGAGCAGATGCTGGTGCGGTTTAAAGAAGTACTGGAGGGGAATAAACAGCAAAAGCATGAAGTCAGTTTGTTGGAAGATGAAGTCGACATGCTGTATAGCGCCATTAAGCTCTATTTAGCGCAAATCCAGCAGGATGAGTTGGGTGAGATTGATTCCCGTCGTTGGGCTGAAATTATTGATACGGCGGTTAATCTGCAACAAGCCGGCGATATTATTGGCCGCATGACTGCTGATGTGGCAGCCAAGTCACTCAATGCTCGTAAGCCATTTTCGGCCGAGGGGTTTGAAGAGTTAAATACCCTGCACACCCGTCTGGTAGCCAATCTGGATTTAGGAATGTCGGTGTTTTTATCCCGCGATATCAATAACGCCAAACGCCTACGCCGTGCCAAGCATCGTTTCCGTTTATTAAACCGCCGCTATTCTCACTCTCACGTTGAACGCCTGCATCAACAAAATGTGCAGAGTATTGAAACCAGCAGTCTGCACATGGGGCTATTAGGTGATATGAAACGTTTGAATTCACTGTTCTGCTCAACCGCATACCATGTGTTAGAAGTGCAGGAAGAGGCATTAGATTAAGGTAATAGCGGGGTTTACATTGAGGAGGGGGGCTATATACCCCCTCCCCTGATAAGTTATTTAGCGGCAAACAAGCAGATAGTTCGGGTTAACTCATACGATTTTACAAAGGAGCTAATTGGCAAAAATTCAAACGGTGAATGGAAGTTATGGGCTCCGGTGAAATAGTTTGGTGTCAATAACCCCTGAGTCGATAACGCTGCACCATCGGTACCACCACGCATTGGGATCACCTTAGGTTCAATATCCAACGCGGCCATGGCAGAGAAAATCAAATCAATCGCCTGGGTATCTTCGCCTATCGAGTTGCTGATATTGCTGTAAACGTCGGTGACTGAATGGCTGATTTTCGCTCGTGGATACTTCGCTGCAATCTGTGTAACCACCTCACCAATTCGCTGTTTGCGTGCCGCGAATAACGCATTATCAAAATCGCGAATCGCAATCTTCAGTTTGGCGTGATTGGGGTTGGCAACCATATCAGTAAACCAGACATACCCTTCCCGCCCTTCAGTATGTTCCGGTGTTTCCTGTGGGTCGAACTGACTGATAATGTCATAAGCTACGCGGATAGGGTTGATCAGCACATTTTTGGCAGACATAGGATGAGCCGTTACCCCAACAATATCAATTTCGGCTGAGGCGGCGTTAAAGTTCTCAAATACCACCTCCCCCAGTTCGCAACAATCAATGGTGTAGGCGAAATCAACATCAAACCGTGCCAGATCCAACGCTTTGGCACCGCGCAAACCAATCTCCTCATCCGGCACAAATGCCACCACGATATCCCCATGGCAATCATCGCCACTCAGGTTCTCCAACAGCGTCATCACCACCGTGACCGCCGCTTTATTATCCGCCCCCAACACGCTGGTGCCATCGCCAAAAATAATTTCTTCATCTTGGTAACGAAGGATTTCCGGGTGCTCTGATGTGCGCAGATAGATACCCTGTTCAGGATTCAGGCAGAGATCACTGCCGGTAAAGCGCAACCGCTGCGGGTGGATATCAGGCGATAAACCAACATCAACGGTATCAATATGCGTAATGAAACCAATTCGTGGTGCGGCGGGTTGGTTGCCGGGTTTACGGGCAGTTACCGTCGCATGGGCATCAATGACGATATCTTCCAATCCTAACTGGCGCAGTTCTTCCGCTAACATTTGCGCCATCTTATGCTGCCCGACCGTGCTGGGTAGCGTCATTGACGCGCCATCACTCTGGCTGCTCACCGCCAGATAACGGAAGAAACGTTGGGTCAGTTGTTCTGAGAGTGCCATTGTCATTTCTTATTCCTTATAGACTTAATTCATATCATCAGCATTGCAGGTAAACAGGGGATTAACTGCCCGCCGGATAGGTATACCCACTCTGGAATCCTAGCGGGATACCCAATCCCCAGAACAGATATAGCATCAGGGTTAATACAATGGTCAGCCCGAGAGTATAAGGCAACATCATGGCACAAAGCGTCCCAACCCCGGTTTTAGAGCAATACTGACGGCAATACATAATGATCAACGGATAAAAGGCAAACATCGGTGTCGAGATATTCACCGTTGAGCTAACACGGAAACTGGCCTGGGTCAGTTCAGGGGAGATACCGACTGCCATCAACATCGGGACTAATACCGGTGCCAGAATCGACCATTTGGATGAAGCCGATGTGATAATAATATCTAAGGCGCAAGACAGCAGAATCACCCCAAGAATAGTGAAACCGGCTGGCATTGCCAGGGTGCGCAGGAAATCCGCCCCAGAGATTGCCAACAACGTGCCGATATTGGAATGGCTGAATGAATAAAGAAACTGGGCGCAGAAGAAGCTGAACACTAAAAACGAAACCAATGAACGGGTAATATTTTCCATGCTACTGGTAACGTCTTTGGTGCTTTTGAAGGTACCGGCACTAAAACCATAAATCAGCCCGGGAATGGCAAACATAAAGAACAACAAGGGTACTATCGCCTGCATAATCGGTGCATCAGGGCGGGTCAGGCTGCCCTCGGGCGAGCGCAATAAGGAATTTTCCGGGTAAAGCGCAGCCGCCAGGCCAATCAGCATCAACAACATGGTCAACCCGGCTTTTTTAAACGCTTTACTCTCTTGAGGTGTCACTTTTTGCAGTTCATCACTGTTGTGGAGCACGCTGAGATCGTCATTTAATGGCATCGACTTAACCAGACGTGGCTCAACAATTTTCTCGGTAATAAACCAACACACCAGAATCACCGCAAAGGTGCTGCCAAAGCTCAGGAAATAGTTACACAACACATTGACGTTATAACTCGGGTCAATTATATGTGCCGCACCTTGGGTGAAGCCCTGCATGATCGGATCGATAATCGATGGCGTGTAACTGGCAGAAAATCCGCCGGCCAAACCTGCGAAAGCGGCGGCGATGCCCGCCAACGGATGGCGACCACTGGCATAGAACATCATGGCAGACACCGGCATCAAAATAACATACGCCGAGTCAGATGCGACGTGACTCACCACCCCGATAAATATTACTGCGGGTGTCAAAATTCGTTGTGGCGTAACGTTAAGCATCTTTTTCAGCATCACCTGAATAAAGCCACTGCCCTCAGCAATCCCGATCCCTAACGTTGCCACAATAGTGATAGCCAGTGGTGGGAAGTTGATAAAATTTTTGACCATAGTGGTAATAAAGGTCACCAACTCAACGGGTGCCAACATATTAGTCACTTTAATCTGATCACCCGTCAGAGGGTGGTAATAGTCGAAATTGATAAATGACAATGCAAAGGAGAGCGCCCAGCACACACCCAATGCATAAATAAATAACATAGTGATATCTGGCATCGCATTACCGATACGCTCGATGGTATTCAGTATTCCGGTCTGCCGGTTTTCCTGCGGTTCTATAGCTGACATATCCTGTCCTTTCCCTGTAAAGCGGCCGAGGCCAAAACGGACAAGAAATACACGTGACTTCCTGTCGCGAGAGAGTGATTGCGGGGTGTGGGAGAAAACAAAGCCAATATCTAACGGGGTGAAAAACTGATAAACCCTGTCAATACAAAACCAAGAGACCAAACTAACTTAATG